>CAZSKF010000015.1:0-27441 GCA_964607405.1 uncultured Proteiniphilum sp.
CCGCCAATTTTATTAAAGCCTCGAACAGGATTGTTCGAGGCTTTTTTTGTTTTAGGACTTTTGTGTTAATACTTTGGTTTGTGAAGAACTTTATATTGTTCGTGCTTGTTAGAACTCTTGGTGAAATAATACTATTTTAAATATTGAGTGTCAATCATCTAGTTTCTAAATGAATTGATTGAATCAATAAGTAATTAAATCTTTTGTAAGAACAACAAATATGAATGAAATGCCTTTAAATCATTTGGATATAAACAATCCATCCACTTCTGTTTCTTTCGTTAATAATATATTGAATGTCCCTGATATTGTGACTATACCTTATATTGAAGGTGATGGTATTGGCAAGGATATAACTAAGCATGTAATTTCTATTGTGAACGAATCAGTTCGCAAATCTTATGGTGGATCTAAAAAGATAGAATGGCTTGAAGTGTTAGCGGGTGAAAAGGCTTATGAACTTACCGGAGAATGGATGCCTGGTAATACACTAGAATCATTTGAGAGATATTTGGTTGGCTTAAAGGGGCCTTTGACGACGCCTATAGGTGGAGGAATAAGATCTTTAAACGTACATTTGAGAAAACGTTTAGATCTTTATGTGTGCCTTAGACCTGTAAAATGGTTTGAAGGTGTCATTGCTCCTATTTTGAACCCGAATAGAGTCGATATGACTATCTTTAGAGAAAATACAGAGGATATCTATGCTGGAATTGAATGGGACGTTGGAAGTGTTGGATCACGTAAATTATTAAAGTTCTTACGTGATGATATGGGGGTAAGTGAAGTTAGATTTCCTGAAAGCACGGCGTTTGGTATAAAACCTGTATCTGTGGAGGGTACAGAGAGACTTGTCAGGGCAGCAATAAAATTTGCTATTGATAAAAAATTACCATCTGTAACTCTTGTTCATAAAGGTAATATCATGAAGTTTACAGAAGGAGGTTTTAAAAATTGGGGTTATGCTCTGGCAGAACGTGAGTTTTCTGATAAGGTTTTTACTCAAATTCAGTTCAATATGCTTAAGTCGGAGTTTGGTATTGACTACGCTTTATCTGAGTATAATAATGCTGTGGAATCTGGTAAGATATATATTAAAGATGTAATAGCTGATGCATTTTTACAAAATGCTTTGTTGAGACCAGAGGATTATTCTGTGATAGCCACTTTAAATTTGAACGGTGATTATATTTCCGATCTATTGGCAGCAATGGTAGGGGGAATTGGTATTGCGCCAGGAGCTAATATAAATTATAATACCGGGCATGCTATTTTTGAAGCCACACACGGGACAGCACCGGATATTGCAGGTATGAATATTGCAAATCCTTCTTCTATGCTCCTTTCTGCTGTAATGATGCTTGATTATATAGGTTGGAGTGAAGCTGGTGATAGAGTTCTAAAATCTATGGAAACTGCCTTTAAAGCCGGGAAGGCAACTCAGGACCTGGCTCGTTTAATGACTGATGCTAAATCGTTATCTACATCTGAATTTTCACAGCAAATCATAAGTTTATTATAAACATTAATTTAAATATCTAAAACAAATTAGGATATCTGTATGTTACAATAATTGCACTTAAGTTACAAATCAATATATTTAATACAAAAAACAATAACATAAATGGATAGTAAAGAACTAATTAAAGTATTATCTGGATCGATTGCATCAACTAGTAATATAGATAAAGAACTGTTCCCAAAGATGGGTGTGAAGCGCGGACTCCGTAATGAAGATCATTCGGGCGTGTTAGCAGGGTTGACTAGAGTTGGTGATGTGAAAGGATATGAAAAACAAGAAGATGGGACCTTAAAACCTACACCGGGTAAGTTATTCTACAGGGGTATCGATGTCGAAGATTTGGTTAGAGGTATTCAGTCTGAGAATAGATTGGGATTTGAAGAGACATCTTATCTATTATTATCGGGTCGTCTTCCAAACACCGAAGAATTGGAGGCATATACAAGAATGATAGCGGAAACGATGCCTTTGAATCATGCTGCAACTATGAATATACTAAGCCTTCAGGGAAAGAATATTATGAATATTCTCGCTAGAAGTGTTTTGGAGTTGTATATTTATGATGAAGATCCAGATAATATATCTCCCGATAATTTAATACGACAATCAATTAATTTAATAGCTAAATTTCCAACAATCGTTGCTTTGGCTTATCAGGTATTGAGGCATGATCAATTTGGAAGATCACTTCATGTTAGACATCCGTTTGAAGATAAGTCTGTGGCAGAGAATTTCCTTTTTATGATGAAAGGTAAAGATAATTACACAGATTTGGATGTTAGAATCTTGGATTTAGCATTAATGCTTCATGCAGAACATGGAGGGGGTAATAACTCTACATTCTCTGTTCGCGTGACAAGCTCAACCGAGACAGATACTTATTCTGCCATAGCTGCGGGTATTGGGTCTCTGAAAGGACCTCTTCATGGTGGTGCAAATGCAAAGGTTAATGCTATGCTTGAAGATATCAAGAAAAACGTGAATAAATGGTGTGATGTTAATGAAGTGGATGATTACTTGATGAAAATTCTTCGCAAAGAAACATTTGACAAAACAGGTCTGATATATGGTATAGGACATGCTGTTTATACTATAAGTGACCCAAGAGCTGTTCTCTTAAAAGAGATGGCAAGGGAGCTTGCTTTGGAAAAAGGACGTATTGAGGAGTTTAACTTAATGGAATTAGTAGAAGAACGAGGTGTAGAGCTGTTTTTGGAGTATAAAAAAGGCTCTGCTAAGCAGAGAACATGTATAAATGTTGATTTTTACTCAGGCTTTGTATATGATGCACTTGGACTTCCCGAAGAGGTCTTTTCTCCACTCTTTGCTATGGCGCGTATTGTAGGTTGGACTGCTCACCGTATTGAGGAGTTGAATTTTACAAGTAAGAGAATTATTCGTCCCGCATATAAGAGTGTAAGAGAATTACAGTCGTTTGTACCAATGAAAGAAAGAAAATAATAATGAGAGATAAAATAAAAGTAAATAATCCAATTGTGGAGTTGGATGGAGATGAAATGACTAGAGTTATCTGGTCTTTTATAAGAGAACAATTGATACTGCCTTATTTAGATTTGGATATAAAGTATTATGATTTGAGTATTCAGCATAGAGATGAAACTGATGACCAGGTAACTATAGATGCGGCGGAAGCAATTAAAAAATATAATGTGGGTGTGAAGTGTGCTACTATTACACCTGATGAAGGAAGAGTTGAAGAATTTGGTTTGAAGAAAATGTGGAAGTCTCCAAATGGTACAATCAGAAACATTGTAGGGGGGACAGTTTTCCGTGAGCCAATAATATGTTCAAATGTTCCAAGATATGTTCAAGGATGGACGGAGCCTATAATAATAGGTCGTCATGCTTTTGGGGATCAGTATCGTGCTACGGATAAGGTTATCAAAGGAAAAGGCACTTTAAAAATGACCTTTACTTCTGATGATGGTGAAGTACATGAATGGGAGGTTTATGATTTTAAGGGTAATGGTGTGGCTATGTCAATGTATAATACAGATGAATCGATTTTTGGATTTGCCCGATCTTCGTTTCAGATGGCTTTGACAAAAGGATATCCATTATATTTATCTACTAAGAATACGATTTTAAAGGCATATGATGGTCGCTTTAAAGATATTTTTGAGGAGGTTTATCAGAATGAATTTAAAGGAAAGTTTCTAGAAGCAGGGATTACCTACGAACATAGATTGATAGATGATATGGTTGCTTCGGCAATGAAATGGAATGGTGGGTTTGTGTGGGCATGCAAAAACTATGATGGTGATGTACAATCTGATACAGTTGCTCAGGGATTTGGCTCCCTGGGAATGATGTCTTCTGTGTTGGTAACACCTGATGGAAAGACAGTAGAGTCGGAAGCAGCTCATGGAACTGTAACTCGTCACTATCGCCAACATCAGCAAGGAAAGGAAACAAGTACAAATCCGATTGCATCTATTTTTGCATGGACTCGTGGTCTTCTACATAGGGGTAAGTTGGATAGCAATCAGCCACTGATTGACTTCTGTAGAAACTTAGAAGAGGTATGTGTAGAAACTGTGGAAGGTGGAGAAATGACTAAGGATTTGGCTCTGTTAGTTTACGGAGAAAATATTGAAAATAAATACTTATCAACTCAAGACTTCCTTGATGCTATTAAACGAAATTTGGATAAGAAGATAAATCTCTAGTAACTTTCAATTAGTTGTTTTGGTTATCATCTTTAAAAACGGTTTTGCAGAATATAATTGCAAGACCGTTTTTTTATATTTTAAATTATAAGTTTGTTGAATTGCTTATAAGATTTAACTTTGTACGATATAATATCAAATAGTATTTAATTAAATGTCTAATATGTCAATATATGAACTAGCTTTAGATTTTACAGCTAAAACAAATCGATCATTATTTATAACCGGTAAAGCCGGTACAGGAAAAACAACCTTTTTGCACAGACTCCGTGATACTACTTATAAGCAAATAGCAGTAGTTGCACCAACCGGTGTAGCTGCCATTAATGCCGGAGGCGTTACTATTCATTCTTTTTTTCAATTGCCTTTTGCCCCATTTATGCCTACCCGTGAGGGAGAAGCTGCACTTATAAGTAAATTGAAAATGAATACTGCACGAAGAAATACAATACGAGAGCTAGAGCTATTGGTGATAGATGAGATTAGTATGGTCAGAGCTGATGTTCTAGATGCTATTGATACTGTTTTGAGATACGTAAGGCATAGGAGCAATGAGCCATTTGGTGGAGTTCAAATGATATTTATCGGAGATATGTATCAGCTCTCACCAGTTGTGAAATCGGAAGAGTGGAGCTTGCTTTCACAATACTACCAAGGTGTATATTTCTTTAATAGCAAAGTGCTCGAAAACAATCAGCCCGTTTATATAGAGTTTGACAAAGTGTTTAGACAAAGTGATTCTACTTTTATTAATCTACTTAATCAAATCAGAACGGATAAATTGACAGAGGAAGGGTTGAAATTGCTTCAAACCAGATATTCTCCAAATTTTAGACCATCTGATGATGATTTTCATATTACACTAACTACTCATAATTATAAGGCTGATACTATAAATGTAGAAGAATTGGCCAAGCTTGGAAGTAAGACAAAGACATTTAGGGCAGGAATTAAGGGACAGTTTTATGAAAGTTCATTTCCATCAGATGAGTTTTTGGAACTTAAAAAAGGTGCTAGAGTAATGTTTGTGAAAAATGATACGGAGCAACCTAGAAGATTTTACAATGGAATGATAGGTACCATAACCTTATTTGATGATGTGAACGAAACAATATACGTGAAACCTGATGACGAGGATGAAGATGTTATTGCTGTTTCGAAAATGAGCTGGGAGAATGTGAAGTATGAGATGGATTCCGAGACGATGCAATTGAAAGAGGAGGTGGTAGGTACTTTTACGCAATATCCTTTAAGATTAGCATGGGCCATCACAATTCATAAGAGCCAGGGACTAACTTTTGAAAAGGCAGTTATTGATGCAGGAGATTCTTTTGCTCCGGGACAGGTTTATGTGGCTTTGAGTAGGTGTAGAACGCTTGAGGGTATTACTTTGCTTAGCCATATAAACAGAAGTTCTATCCGTAATGATGCGCAAGTAGTTAGTTTCTCATCTCAAATTAGTGATAAAGATACATTAAAGGTGGAACTTGATAAGAATGAACAGCAATATAAATTGAATTTATTGTTGGACTTGTTTAATTTCAATTCTGTATTATATACATCTAAGTTGTGGCATAAAGATATTGTAGAGCTAGGTTCATCTTTCAATGAAGAGGTAATCCCTTTTATAAGAAATATAGTATCCATGATAGAAAGCTTGGTTGAAGTTTCGATTAAATTTCAGAACCAATTAAAAGCAATTTTCAGCAAATATCCCTTTGATAAATTATATTTTGAGGAAAGAATGAAAGCTGCATCTGTATATTATAATTTGCAACTAGCAACAATTATAGAAGTACTTTATGACTCTCCGGCAAATACAGATAGCAATGTTAATGCAAAGATATATGATGATAAGCTTAATGATATTTTCTCTATTCTGTCTTTGAAGCAACATCTTGTTAGGGGAATAAGTGAGAATTATAGTATTGATAATTATTATAAACTCAGAAATAATTTTGTTGTTCCTAAATTAAAAATATCATCAAATGCCAAAACCACAAAAGGCAAGAAGTTGAAGTCAAACCACCCTGAATTGCTAGGACAATTGATTAAATTGAGAAATACTCTTGCAGAAGAGAATATGGTTAAAGTATTTATGGTTGTCAATACTAATTCTTTGATTGAAATGTCAAATTGTTTGCCAACTAATAAGGATTCAATAATGCGTATTCCGGGTATAGGTCCGTCCAGATATGAGAAATATGGAGAGCTTTTTATTGATATAATAAACAAATATGCAGAATCTAATAACATTGAAGAGACTAATATTTTTGATACAACTAAAAAGAAAGAGAAGTCCAAACAAACTAAGGGAGCATCAGCAAAAGAGAGTTTGAGAATGTATAAAGAAGGAATGCCTATGGACGAAATAGCTAAAGTGCGACAATTTGTACTGAGCACCATTGCCGGTCATTTGGCTTCTTTTGTTAAAACAGGCGAAGTGGATATACTTGATTTTGTAACCCAAGACGAAATAGATACAGCTAAACAGCTAATATCAAATAAGGCAGAGGGTGATTCTATTTACAGCACTTTGAAAAATAACTTTGGAAGCATAGAACTGAACTTTTTGAATCATTATTTTAAAAAGTCAGATGAAGATTGATACTTTTAGACTCCTTTTTTGTCATTTGTGCTAATATCATATTATCTTTGTTTCAGTTTAACTATAAAAGAATGGTATGACTTTCTTTTTGGTATCACGCTGTGATATTATATTTTGTAAGTGATGCTTTTTTTAATAAAATGAGATCAAGATGAAATATGTAGGTGCGCATGTCAGTGCTTCCGGTGGTGTAGAGAATGCCCCAATTAATGCAGAGAAGATAGGAGCTAATGCATTTGCCTTTTTTACAAGAAATCAAAGACAATGGGTGTCTAAACCATTTGAAGATAAGAATATAGAATTATTCAAGTCCAGATGTGAAGAGTTGGGATTTTCTCCTAATCATATTTTGCCTCATGCCAGTTATCTTATTAATCTGGGACATCCTGAAAAGGAATCTTTGGGCAAATCAAGAGCTGCATTTTTGGATGAAATGACAAGATGTGAACAACTAGGATTGAATCGTTTTAACTTTCATCCCGGTAGTCATCTCAATAAGGTAGATGTTGATAAGTGCTTAGATACCATTGCAGAATCGATAAACATCACTTTAGATAAAACTAATGGCGTAGCAGCTGTTTTAGAGAATACTGCAGGACAAGGAACAAATCTTGGATTTTCTTTTGAGCATTTAGCACACATAATAGATAAAGTAGAAGATAAGACTAGGGTGGGTGTTTGTATTGACACAGCACATGCCTTGGCCGCTGGTTTTGAAATACGAACTAAAGAGGGATTTAAATCCACTTTTGATAGTTTTGATGAAGTAGTTGGATTCAAATATCTGAGAGGAATGCATATAAATGACTCTAAGAAAGATGTGGGTACAAGAGTTGACAGGCATGATAGCTTGGGTGATGGTGTTATGGGAATGGATCTGTTTAGTTTGATAATGAATGATTCTCGTTTTGATGATATGCCTCTGATTCTTGAAACTCCCAATATCGATATCTGGGCTGATGAAATTAAATTACTATATAGCTTGCAAAAATAGCTTGGATATTTCTTAAGATTTTTATCTCTGTAAAATAACACTAGAGATTATAGAACAATAAAATTATACTATTAATAAATATATTAAATGTCAAAATTGCGCTTTAAAGCTGTTGAAGTGGCATCTAAAAGATTGCCAATTAAGGTTATCCCCCCAAAACAGTTACCCTCAGAGTATTTCTCTAAAAATGTATTTAATAGAAAGCAAATGGCAAAGTATCTGTCAAAAGATACTTTGAAAACAGTTTTACAAGCCATAGATCAGGGTGAAACTCTTCATCGAGATATTGCAGATCATGTAGCAGCAGGTATGAAGCAGTGGGCACTCGAAATGGGAGCAACACATTATACCCATTGGTTTCAGCCCCTTACAGAGGGAACAGCCGAGAAGCACGATTCTTTTATTGACTATGTGAATGGGCCATCGGGAGGTATTGTGGAGCAGTTTTCGGGAAAGTTACTTGCTCAACAAGAGCCGGATGCATCTAGCTTTCCAAGTGGTGGAATCAGAAATACGTTTGAAGCCCGTGGTTATACAGCTTGGGATCCATCATCTCCGGCATTTATTATTGATCATACGTTGTGTATCCCTACTGTTTTTATTTCATATACGGGTGAAGCTCTTGATTACAAAACGCCACTTCTTAAGTCTTTATCAGCTGTTGATAAAGCTTCGGTGGATGTTTGTAAGTTGTTTTATCCTGAAGTAGAAAAGGTTTATTCTTATTTGGGATGGGAGCAAGAATACTTTTTGGTCGATCAGGCACTTTATGATGTGCGCCTAGACTTAAGCTTAACAGACAGAACGTTGATGGGGCATGAAAGTGCAAAGAATCAACAGCTGGAAGATCACTATTTTGGTGCTGTCCCTTCTCGTGTTGTTGAATTTATGAGAGAGGTGGAGTTTGAAGCATATAAGTATGGTATTCCATTGAAGACCAGACACAATGAAGTGGCGCCTAATCAGTTTGAATTAGCACCTATATTTGGAGAAACCAACTTGGCTGTTGATCAAAACTTATTGGTTATATCACTAATGCATAAAATAGCTGCTAAGCACAAATTCAAATTGTTGCTGCATGAAAAGCCCTTTGCCGGTGTTAATGGCTCGGGCAAGCACTGCAACTGGTCGTTATGTACAGATACTGGCGTAGGTTTATTTACACCGGGAAAGACTGCTAATGAAAATCTTTTATTTATTACATTTCTTGTTAATGCAGTTAAAGCGGTGCATAAGCATAATGGATTGCTTAAAGCGTCAATCATGTCAGCCGGAAACTCGCACAGATTAGGAGCTAATGAGGCGCCGCCTGCTATAATATCTGTTTTTCTTGGAGCCCAAATATCAAATGTATTAGATAAGATAGAGCAAGGTGCAGGTGATGATGATATCACAGTGGATGGGTTGAAGAAGATGCAACTAGGCATTTCTCACATACCTGAAGTTTTGATAGATAACACAGATAGAAATAGAACATCTCCCTTTGCTTTTACAGGAAATAGATTTGAATTTAGAGCTGTGGGATCTTCCGCCAATTGTTCATCTTCAATGATTGTTTTAAATTCTATTATGGCTGCTCAGTTGATTGAGTTTAAAAGCGAAGTGACTCTAAAAATGAAAAATGGTCTTAAAAAGGAACAAGCAATTTTTGATACCATTAGAAAATATATAAAAGATAGCAAACTAATCAGATTTGAGGGTAATGGGTATAGTGATGAATGGAAAGAAGAAGCACTTGAGCGTGGATTAGACTGTGAAACAAGTGTGCCGGTTATCTATGACGCTTATACTGACCTAAATACTGTAAAGATGTTTGAGAGTATTGGTGTTCTTAACGAAAAGGAACTACATGCTAGAAATGAGGTGAAGTGGGATGTTTACACCAAAAAAATACAAATTGAAGCGCGTGTATTGGGAGACTTGTGTATGAATCACATAATCCCTGTTGCAAAGAAATACCAAACCTTGTTGCTTGACAATATCTACAAAATGAGAGTTGTTTTTGATGCTGACAAAGCAGACAGATTGTCATCAGAAGATTCTGCTCTGGTAGAAGATATAGCAGAACACATTGTTGCAATAAAGCAGAATGTAGAGAAAATGGTGGATGCACGCAGATATGCAAATAAAATAGAGGATGCTCGTGAAAAGGCTATAGCTTATCATGATACGGTAGAGCCATATTTTGATATAATACGATATCATACAGATAAATTAGAATTAACTGTTGATAATCAAATGTGGACGCTGCCAAAATATAGAGAGCTTTTGTTTATTAGCTAGTGTTGTTAAAACCATAAGCTAACTCATATGGTCTTGCCTCAATAAGACATTACTTTTTGACAACTGGGTGAATAATTGTGTAATATTTACCCAGTTGTTTGTTTTTCTACCCTTCAATATTTTATTACAATAAATATTTATAACTTTGTGTCTTGGATATATGACGCCATGCATACTTAACATATGTAGCATTCGTTATATTAATCGTATTAAAAGCCCTTTTTGGGGCGAATAGTTTTACTTTAGTTTAAAAAATTATTAGGTCATGAGTGAAGAAAAAAAAGTATTTGAATACGACGAGGATGAGTCTATTGTTTTTATACAAAATCATCTGCCCGAAGAAATGAAAGGAAAATTTTCGGATGACGAAATCAATTACGTTGTTGATTTGATTTATGAGTTTTATGAATCAGAGGGATTCTTTGATAGTGACAATGATGACGATATCGAAATTGATATTGACGAGTTATTGGACTTCGTTATTAAAAATGCCGGAAAAGATAACATTCGTGACTTTTCTGAAGATGAATTAGAAAGCATAGTAGCAGGTGAGCTTGCCTATTGCGATACTTTAAACATATTTGAGTGAGAGTAATATAAAATAATAATAAATACAAGATTAAACTATGAAGCAAATTACAAAACTTTTTAGCATCGCTCTATTGAGTGTTGCTATGATTCTATCAAGCTGTGGTGCAAGTAATACAGTTAAAGGAACAGGTATTGGCGCTGGTGCAGGTGCTGCATTAGGTGCTGGTGTAGGTGCTATTTTTGGTGGTGGCAAAGGTGCTGCTTGGGGAGCTGGAATTGGTGCTGCCGTTGGTGGTACTTCTGGAGCAATCATTGGCAAGAAAATGGACAAACAAGCTGCAGAACTAGAGCAAATAGAAGGTGCACAAGTAGAAAAGATAAATGAAGGACAAGCAATTAAAGTAACGTTCGAATCAGGAATTCTTTATGCTACAAATTCAAGCACTTTAAACACATCTTCAAGAGAGTCGCTAAACAAATTTGCAACTTCTCTTCTTGAAAACCCAGACACCGATGTTAAGATTTTTGGACATACAGATAGCACAGGAAGTGATGCTATCAATAATCCATTATCGGAAAAAAGAGCTGAGTCAGTTTACAACTACCTAGTTGCAAGAGGTGTATCAGGAACAAGAATGGTTTCTCAAGGTTTTGGTTCTACAGATCCAATTGCTGATAACTCAACTGTAGCCGGACGTGCTCAAAACCGTCGTGTTGAGATTTTCATTTTACCAAATGCCAAAATGGTAGAAGATGCACATAAAGAAGCTCAATAAGCAAACTTTATAGGTTAATATAAAAGGCATTGTCAGTTTTGGCAATGCCTTTTTTGTTGGTTTGATAAATGTGTAACTACAAAATGATTTATGAATATTATATTCAAAAAGTTTATAACTTTGTTCTCCTACAAAATGCACTGGCTATAATATCTATTTGTAGCATAATAATTATTGAAATACAAATTATTAATATATATGAGTGAGCAAATTTTTATTCCAAAAGGTATTTCAAAGAATGAAAAGTATGAACTATTAGTTCCACAGATTAAATCATTAGTTGAATCAGAGAGCGATCTAATAGCTAATTTAGCTAATGTGTCAGCAGTTCTTAAGGATGCTTTTAATTTGTTTTGGGTAGGGTTTTATTTAGTGAAGGATGATGAGCTGGTTCTTGGACCATTTCAGGGACCTATCGCTTGTACCAGAATAGGATATGGCAAGGGAGTTTGTGGTTCATCATGGAAGGAGGCTAAAGCAATTATAGTTCCTGATGTAGATAAATTCCCGGGACATATAGCATGCAGCTCTTTATCCAGATCTGAGATTGTTGTTCCGCTGATTTCTGAAGATAAGGTTGTAGGTGTGCTTGATGTTGATAGTCTTAGCTTGAATGACTTTGATACAATCGATGAAAGGTATTTATCTGAAATATGTTCTGTTGTATCAAAACTGTTTTAAATTACAGCCATAAAATAAAAGTATCTCGTCCCTAAAACTGTTTGTTAGGGACGAGATGCTTTTTTATATCTCCTCCATATACAATACAACGCTAGATCTGCTAGATGAAATTGAAGGATTAAATCCCGATTTCATCAAAAAGTCACCACTATATATTTTTGAGCTATCAACGGGAGACTTTTGATTGCTATATAGATTAACCTCCTCAATCTTATACTTCTTATCCGGGTTAAGTCCATCAAGTTTGATTGGTCTTATGGATGGTTCTGCAACATACCTCCAGTTGGTTAAATATGAAAACATAACAGCTTTTGTTTTATCGCTACTTGTAAACATAAATGAAGCAAAATCATTTTCATACGGGCTTGCTAATCTATACATTTCTCCATGCCATATAATGTGTTTATATTTATCATAATTGGTAAGTGCATTTTTGCAAAACTCCATATCTCTGTCACTTAATTCATCAGCGCGGATATCAAATCCTAGTTTACCCATTGATGCCACATCTGTTCTATATTTTAATGAACGGTTGCTCCAGTCTGTAACATGGCTGCTCATAGCAATAGCAGGGTAGTAGTATGAGTAATCCCACTGCATGAATATTCTTTCAAGCGGATCTGTGTTGTCGCTCAACCAAAATTCGGTAAAGTATTTAAGTGAATTGTAGTCCGAACGACCACCTCCACCGGAGCAAAGCATCATTGGTACAAGGGGATACTTCGCTCTCACTCTTTGCAATACTTTTTCAAATCCTTTTGTATATTCCACATAAAGATGTGATTGAGGAATTTTTTTCTTTTCTAGAAATTTAGAGTGTGCATTAAATATTGGTGCATTACAATCCCATTTAATATATGCAAGTGTCGGATTCTCTGTAAACAGCTTGTCCACTACACCAAATACAAAATCTTGAACCTCGGGATTAGTCAAATCCAATACCAACTGGCTTCTGAAATATATCTCAGGACGGTTTTCTTGCCTTAGTACCCAATCCTTATGTTTTTCATAAAGCTCACTTTTGGGATTTATCATTTCTGCTTCAATCCATACTCCAAATTTAAGGCCATTTGCTTCTGCATTTTCCACAAGGTAAGGAACACCATCGGGTAGCTTGTTTTTATTTGGTTCCCAATCTCCTAAACCGGCAGTATCACTATTGCGAGGATATTTATTGGCAAACCATCCATCATCAAGTAAGAACATATCAACACCCATATCTTTAGCTCCAGAGAATAGGTTTACTAATTTGTCTTGATCAAAATCAAAATAAGTGGCTTCCCAGTTGTTTAGTAAAGTCAATCTTTCGCCCATGCCATCAAGTAGGTTGTGATTTCTCATCCAATTATGCATGTTTCTACTTGCCTGTCCTTTTCCTTCAAATGAAAGTGTGTATATAAATCGTGGTGTTTCCAGTGGAGTGTTTGGCTGTAGATAATATTGAGATTGGTATGGATTAATTCCCGCTACAATATGCAGATTTCTATATACATCAGTTTCAAATTCCACAATATAGTTACCGTTCCAAGCTATTTGACCTAACAATACCACGCCTTCCTTTTCGGTAGCTTCTCCATCCATTGAGACCATAAAGTTGGGAGATGTGTGCAGATTTTCTCTAGTTCCCAATCTTGTTTGAATTGTATGCATCCCTTGTTGCAACTTTGTGGTAACCGGTTGAATTCTTTTGCCCATGTGCCGTTGTAGCTGGTTAGGTAATAGTCTTTATTGAAAAGATATAAGTTGGCTGATGCATATTTATTAAGTGCAACGGTTCCTTTCTCGTTGTGTCTGAACACACTCCATTGTTCAATTACGTCGCTGTCATACCAAGCTTTATAGAATAAGTCAACATAAAATGGATACACAGGATCTTTCATTGTCACTTTAGTTATGGTCGCGCCATCTTTAGTTTTTTCCACTTCGTGGCTATCATATTTTAATATTAGAGAATTGTTGCCATCTGCATGAACCACGGCTGCTGCCGGTTCTACAAAGTTGTTGTCTCCTCCTGCTACAGCAAAAGCATTGGTGCTAACGCTTCCGCCTTCATGGTGAAATCTATTGTTTTCACTGGCCAGGTTATATTCGCTCTCATCGTTTAGTTTCTTGTTTAGATAGATAATTCTTACATATTTTTCTCCATCAACTCTCAAAGCTAATCCTGTATTTTTTGTTGAGATAGGTATTACTTCAGTTTGTGAATAAGATGGAATAGCAAGAATAAACATTGCTACTATCACTAAAGTCGTCAATTTAAGTTTCATTTGTTTGTTTTATTTTATAATTTTGTGCAGATTTGATTATCTGTGAACAAAAATAAGAATAATTATTCTATTTGTCTAAACAGACAAAGTAAGAAAGACCATTAAACAAACTATCTTCTGTGTTGATTGTTTTCAATATAGAATAAAATAATGAAATTATGAAATACAAATCCTTTTTGGGCTTGATTGAGCAAAGTATTAGACTTAATTGGGACCTGCCATCACTTACTGACTATCAGGGTAAAACATTATACTATAGAGATTTAGCCAAAGAGATTGATAAGATACATGAGTATCTCAAAGTTGCCGGTGTAGAAAAAGGTGATAAGGTTTCAATCTGTGGAAAGAATTCGGCTAACTGGGCAATAACCTTTTTCTCTGTATTATCCTATGGTGCTGTAGTGGTTAGTATTCTTCATGAGTTTGATATAGACAGTGTACAATATATTGTCGATCACTCCGACTCTAAAGTATTATTTACGGATGAAGCAATTTGGTCCGAAATGGATGAGACTAAAATCCCAAATATTGAATCAGCATTTAGTTTGGATAAGTTTTCATTGTTAAAAGCATCATCAAATGATTTAAAGCTTTTTGCGGATAATTCCGATTCTTACTTTGCAGAGAAGTACAAGAAAGGATTTTTTGTGAATGATGTAGCTTTCAGAAAAGACAAATCAGAAGAACTAGCAGTAATCAATTATACTTCGGGTACCACAAGCAGCCCTAAAGGTGTTATGATACCATATAGAAGCTTGTGGTCAAACACTAAGTTTGCCAACGATAACTTAACTTTTATCAAACCGGGTGATAATATTGTATGTATGCTACCCATGGCTCATACTTATGGATTGGCATTCGAAATTCTGAACTCTATTTCTATGGGTTGTCATATTCATTTTCTGGGTAAGACACCGTCTCCAAGAGTGCTTCTTGATGCATTTGCAAGAATCAAACCAAAGCTTGTATTGGCAGTTCCATTAATTATTGAGAAGATTGTAACACGCAATGTGATGCCCAAACTGAAACAGGGTGCGGCAAAGACTTTGGTAAATATCCCGTTGCTTAACTCGATAGTTTACAAAAAGGTGAGAAAGTCTCTTATCGAAGTCTTTGGAAGTAATCTTGATGAAGTTGTAATTGGGGGAGCTGCACTTAACGCAGATGTTGAGAAGTTTCTTCGTAAAATTAAATTCCCTTACACCGTAGGTTATGGAATGACCGAGTGTGGCCCATTAATATCGTATGCATATTGGTCTGAGTTTAAAGAGCGCTCTTGTGGCAAAGTGGTAGATAGAATGGAAGTGAAGATTGATTCTGAAGATCCCGAGAATGTAGTAGGTGAAATCCTTACAAGGGGAGCAAACGTGATGTTGGGCTATTACAAAAACGAAGCAGCTACAAAAGAGGTGTTTACTTCTGATGGTTGGCTCAAGACTGGTGATCTTGGAGTTCTTGATAGCGAGAATCATGTATTTATCAGAGGTCGTAATAAGAATATGATTCTTGGACCTTCAGGTCAAAATATATATCCTGAGGAGATAGAGGATAAATTGAATAACTCTCCTTACATATTGGAGTCTCTTGTAATAGAGGAAAATGAAAAGATAGTAGCCCTTATTGTTCCCGAAGTAGATGAATTAAAATCACAAGGTGTAAATCATAAGGACGAGTATCAAGATTTCTTTGCAGGTGTGGTAAAAGATATAAATACTAATCTTGCTGGTTACAGCAGAATAGCTTCGTTTAGGATTCAAGATGAAGAATTTGATAAAACTCCTAAACGAAGCATTCGCCGCTTTAAATATCAAAAATAATGAAGCATTATGATGGATTTATAATGAAAATCTATTTCCATTTTCAATGAACTCATCATATTTCTCTTCGTTAAATGTATAATAGAAGGCTCCTCTTTTGGATGATGATTTGTCTTTTTCTTCAAGCTTATCAAGAATCTCCATAGAGGAGACTTTTTTTCTGAAGTTTCGTTTATCAACGGGCATTTGATAAATGGCTTCCCACAAATCTTGCAATGCCGGCAATGTAAACTTCTCATCAAAGAACTCAAATATTATAGGCTGCGAAGAGGCTTTGTATCGTAGTAGTTGCAATGCGTCTTTTACCATTTGGTTGTGGTCGAATACCAATTTAGGTAATTCTTTTACGTTTACCCACTGTGCATCAAATTCTTTAGCCAGACTTGTATCAAACTCTTCAAGTTTTACTAAAGCATAATATGTTACAGATACTACTCTGTCACCTGCGTCCCTATCAGGCTCTCCATAGGCTTTCACTTGTTCCATATATATACCTTCTTGACGAGTGTATCTGTATAGAACTTTCTCAGCAGCTTCGTCCAAACTTTCGTCATTATCCATAAATCCACCCATCAGAGACCATTCTCCAATGTTAGGTTCAACGGGGCGGCGAGTTAATAAAATGTGAAGTTCTTTGTCTTTAAATCCAAAAATTATGCAGTCAACTGCGGTTAAAAACTTTGCATTATGCGAATAAAAGTTGGTTAACATATCAAATTTAGGTTTATAATGTTTTTAAAATTAAAAGGGGAGGGAGGTTGATTTTACAACCTCTCTCCCTTTTATTGAATTATAGTTTGCGAGCTCCATCGCTAATTACAACATCATATACTTTTGGTTCAATGTTGTACTTAGCTTTGTATTTAGCTTTAGCATCGGCAATGAATGTGTCGTACAATTCTGTTTTAACCAGATTAATAGTACATCCACCAAAGCCACCGCCCATTACTCTCGAGCCTGTAACTTTGTTTTCTTTTGCTACATCGTTAAGGAAGTCAAGTTCCTCACAGCTCACTTCATACTTCTTGCTCATACCGTGGTGAGTCTCATACATTTTTTGACCCACAGTTTCGTAATCATCTTTTTTAAGAGCATCCGAAACATCACGTACACGCTGTGTTTCTTCAATCACGTATTCGGCACGCAAAAAATCTTCAGCTGAGATCACATCCTTAACCTCGTTAAGCATCTCCATCGAAGCGTCACGAAGGAATACAACCTCTGAGTGATTTTTTGCAATAGCAGCAGCTGCATTTTCACAAGACTCACGTCTCTTATTGTATGCAGATGAAGCCAACTCATGTTTAACTAGTGTATCTAGCAATACAAGCTTGTATCCATGTGGTTCCGGATCGAATGGGAAGTACTCATACTCCATGCTTTTTGTATCTAGACGGATTAGGTGTCCTTCTTTGCCAAAAAGTGAGGCAAATTGATCCATAATACCACATTTTACTCCCACATAATTGTGCTCAGTAGATTGTCCGATTCTTGCTAGCTCAAACTTGTCGATACCAAGGCTTAGCATATCATTAAGTGCAAAACCAAAAGTGCTCTCAAGTGCTGCAGATGAAGACATTCCTGCACCTAGAGGAACATCACCCGCAAATGCTGTGTCAAAGCCTACTACTTTGCCACCACGCTTAATGATTTCACGACAAACACCGAAGATGTATTTTGCCCATCCCTCTGCAGGTAGGTCTTCTTCGTTAAGGCCAAACTCCGACCACTCATCAAGGTCGGCAGCATATGCCTTAATTTTGTCAGTACCATTTAAACGAATTGCAGCAATCATACCTTTGTCAACTGCACCGGGAAATACAAAGCTACCGTTATAGTCGGTGTGCTCACCAATAAGATTGATTCTGCCCGGAGATGTATATACCTCAGGAGCTTCTCCACCTATTTTTTCTTGAAATATCTTTAAGATTTGTTCTTTAGTCATTGTTATATAGAATATTTATTAGTCTTCTACTGAAATATCAGTATTCACATTTTTAGATCCAACTAGTGCATAGAATAGAAGATATGCCAATGCTGCAATTATAACCCAGTAGCTTGTCATGTATCCTGCTATGTCGGCAATCCAACCTTGGAATGCTGGTAGAATACCACCACCAAATACCATGGTCATGAAAATACCTGAAGCAGCAGCTAAGTATTTTCCTAGGCCTTCTACGGCAAGGTTGAAAATTCCACCCCACATGATAGAAGTACAAAGACCAAGTAAAACGATAAACATTGCGCTAATAGGAACTTGTGCTAAACCAAATGACAATGCACCTGTTGCCGAACGTTGCAATACAGGAAGTGCTACCTCTGTTGACTCAGGAGAGAAGATAGCTGCCAAAATAAGGATTATACCTACACCTGAAGCAAAAGCTAACATTGATTTACTTGACACCTTGCTTGCTAATGAAGCTCCAGCCAATCTGCCAATCAGCATTAGGAACCAGTAAGTTCCTGCAACGAATCCGGCAGTTGTTTTTCCTACTGTAGCCATATCTGACAACCAATACATCATAACATATGGGTTACCAACTTCAACACCAACATAAACGAAAATTGCAACAGCTCCTAACACAAAGTGTCTAAATTTTAGAGCACCTGACATAAGGTTGCCTAGAGATTCTTTAGTTTTGGTAGATGCCGGCTCAGGAATATTTACAGCTAGCAATACAACGAATACAAGAGCAAATACACCCATTGCTATATACATAACCGGGAAAACGTCTTTAATATTTGCTTTTGCAGCTTCACCAATCAAAATACCAACAAATGCTGGTGTGAATGTTGCCATTACAGAGTTGAAAGAACCACCAATCTGAATTAATTGGTTCCCTTTGTTTCCACCACCACCTAATGTGTTAAGCATTGGGTTTACAACAATGTTTAGCAAGCACATAGAGAAACCAGCAATGAATGCACCTAAAAGATAGATTCCGAACGCAGAAGTTTCTGAGGCGTGTCCTGAAAGGAATTGAATGAAAACACCTGCCAGACCAATGGCTACAGCAATAAGTGCTGTTTTTTTGTATCCTACTCTTTGTAGCAAAATACCTCCAGGAATACCCATCACTAGGTATGCAATGAAGTTTGCCGCATTTCCTAGCAACCCTTGAAAGTTAGATGCACCAAATTGTTCTTTTAAAACCTGTCCCATTGGCGCTGCCAAGTTGGTAACGAAAGAAATCATACCAAATAATGCAATCATCATAATGATAGGCACTACACGACTTGACTGTTGATTAGTTTTTGTACTCATAATTTTTTATTAGTAATTTGAATTTATTTAATTTAGTAATTGTCTTTATCTCGAAAATTTATAAGTAGTTCTTGAAGCAAATTTTTCATCAGGCTTCAATATTACTGTTGGATACTCCGGCTTGTTTATACTGTCGGGATAGTGTTGTGTTTCAAAGCAAACGGCTGAACGCTCAGGATATCTGTTTCCGTTCTTTGCTTCAAAGTTTCCTGTCATCCAGTTTCCTGTATAAACTTGCACGCCGGGTTCAGTGGTGTACATTTCCATTTTTATTCCGGTTTTGGGAGATTCGCATACTCCTACATATGAATATTCATCTGTCTCTTTTTTATTTAAGACAAATGTATGGTCATATCCCTTGCCATATATAAGTTGCTGAAAGTCTTCGTTTATTCTTTCGCCAATAGTGTGCGGAGCTAAAAAGTCCATTGGTGTTCCAACCACTGTTTCTGCTTCGCCAAAAGGTATGGCTGTGTCGTCTGTTGGCAAATAGTACTCTGCGTTTAACGTTAGCATATGATCGCCAATGTGTGGATCACCCTCTCCTGATAAATTGAAGTAAGAGTGGTTTGTCAAATTCACAATTGTGGTTTTGTCTGTAGTAGCTTCATAAACTATATCAAGAGCATTGTCCTCTGTTAGGGTGTATGTGATATACACATTAAGATTACCAGGGTAACCTTCTTCACCATCTTTTGATAGATAATTTAAGCGTATGCTGTTTTCAGATACTTCTACCACTTTCCATACAACTGCATTAAAGCCTTTTATTCCTCCATGAAGAGAGTTTGGTCCGTTGTTTACTGCCAGTTGATAGTCCACGCCGTCGAGTGTAAATTTCCCTTTGGCTATTCTATTACCTGTTCTGCCACATACTGCTCCAAAATAAGGCTCCTCCGAATTGATATAATCATCAATATTTGGATGACCCAGCACCACATCTACAAGGGCACCGTCTTTGTTAGGCACTAATAGTGTTACTATTTTTGCGCCATAGTTTGTAACTGTAATCTCACATCCGTTTGCGTTTGTGAGAACGTATAATCCAGTTTGCACTCCATCAATTGTTTTAACAAAATCGTCCGAATGCAAACCGGACTTATTATACATTTTGTTCATGTTTTTGGGTTTAAAATAATAAGGTGACCATGAAGATCGGAATGTTTTTTAAAATTGGTGTAAAAATAACACATTCTTTTGCAAGTTGTACACTTATTAATTGTGTTATATAACATGTTTTATAAAAACGCTCTAAAATCAGGGATAAATACTATTTTATGTCAGTATTTGAGCCTTATTATTGTATTTGTATTAAAAAAATAAAATTATTTATTGTTGTTCCGATTTGTTTTTAGTTAGCAACACTTTGTCTATTTTGTTACCATCTATATCAACAATTTCAAACGTTAGATTTTCAAGTTCATATATATCACCCACTTGCGGTGTTTTGTTTATTTTGGATAATACAAACCCAGCAACTGTTGAATAATCTATTTCCTCAAAATCTATTTCAAAATCATCAATAAATTGTGTTAGTACTTCAATAGGGGCTTCTCCGTTTATTAGTACGGAGTCGTCTTTTCTAATAAAAATATCGGGCTCTGGTGTTTCGTTCTCATTAGGAATTGTTCCAACAAGGTTTTCTATAATGTCATGAAGTGTAATTATTCCATCCAGACTTCCATATTCGTCAACCACTACAGCCAGATAGTTGTGCTTTTGGCGAAAGCGTTCTAATATTCTCTGTGCTCTAAATGTTGATGGAACTATTACTGTTTCTTTTATCAGCTTGTGGATGTCAAGATTGTTGTCTTTATAAAGTTCCACTAAGAACTCTTTCATTACAATCATGCCCACAAAATTATCTACCGTTTCGCTACAAGCTAAAACTCTGGTGTGATTTGTTTTAATCAAATCTTCAATAATTTCTTCTTTGCTTTTTGATATATCCACCCATTCCACATCTGTTCTGTGGGTCATAATGTGTCGTGCTCTCTTGTCGGAAAAATAAAACACTTGTTCATGAATTATATTTTCTTCTTTTTCGATAACACCTTCTAGCGATGCAGTCTTTAGCAGTGCTCTTAGCTCCATTTCGGATATAGCGCTATCTTCAGACTTGATGCCGATAACTTTGTTGAATAAGTTTGTGGATATAGCCAGAAATCTGACAAACGGATAGAAAATGATGCTTACTACCTTGATGGGACGTGATACTGCTATTGCTACTTTGCTTGAATTGTTTAGTGCTATTGTTTTGGGCACAAGCTCACCGATAACTATAGACAAGTATGTAATTATAAATACTACAGTTATTATCGAAATAGACTCGGCATAAGCAGCACTAATTGCATATTGTTTGAAAAATGGAACTAGGTGTGCCGATAGTGTGGCTCCTCCATACGCCCCGTTTATAATACCAATAAGTGTGATGCCTACTTGAACTGAAGAAAGAAAGTTATCGGGGTCAGACTTAAGGCCTATTGCCACCTTAGCTCCCTTGCTTCCTTTCTTGCGAGCGGCATCAAGATATGTTGCTTTAGCCGACACAACGGCTATTTCCGACATAGCGAAAAAGCCGTTGAGTAAAATCAGCAAAAGTATTATTGCAATATCCGTTATCATTCCAGTTTATTACCAGAGTGGGGTTGGGTATTTACCTTCATCCACAAGTTTTTGAAGTCGTGCTACTACGTCAGGACGATCGTCGGCATATGTTACTCCAAACCATTGTGATGGGGTGTCTAGTACCTTAACAGTGGCTGTTCCATTTACGGTTAGGTGATTAACTAACAATGGAATGAAAAACTCTGCTTTGATATTATCTGCATTCTTTTTAGCAAAGTCCACAAAATATTCGTCTGAATATTTGAAGTAGTCGGGTGTGAATCCCCACATATTCATCGAAACTGGTGTGTTGTCGCCTATGGCAACCCATTCTCCGTTTTCGTCTTTATATTTTACTTGGCCGTCAATACGCATCACTTCTGTGCGTTCTACTACTCCTGTAAGATTGTTTGAGCCGTCAGTCTCGCATACGCCTCTAGCTACAGTTCCGCTTTCCGAAAGTGTGTTTCCAACTCGGTATCCTACCATGCAGTAGTCGTTTTTAGAGTTTTCGTCAAGGTTGGATAGGTAGTCGGCAATAACCTGAAATCCTTCGCTACCGTAATAGTCATCAGCGTTAATTACCACAAATGGTTCGTTGATTACGTCTTTCCCCATCATCACAGCATGGTTTGTGCCCCATGGCTTCACTCTGTCGGGGTTTGGCTCTACGCCTTCGGGTAGATTGTCAAGTTCTTGAAAAACCAATTCCACGGGGATTTGTTTCTCATATTTTTTGACAATTTTAGTTCTAAACTCTTCTTCAAATGATTCTCTAATTACGAAAACCAGTTTGCCAAATCCTGCTTTGATGGCATCGTAAATTGAGTAATCCATAATCGTTTCGCCGCTTGGGCCAACTCCGTCTAGCTGTTTCAAGCCACCATAACGGCTACCCATACCAGCTGCTAATACAAAAAGTGTTGGTTTCATTGTTCTTGAATTATTGATTTTAATTTCTGCAAAAATAGTCATTTTATGGTGGATTAGCCATTAAAAGTGTAATTAAGTGTCAATTATTCTTTTACTTTATTCAAGAATGATGATGTTATCTATTATTGTGCAGCACTGTTAGTATGTGGGAAATGCACGTCCTCCCATATTGCTTGCACCTCGCATTCTCTCGCCACCACCTGTGCCTCGGCCGCCTCTGCCTCCACCTCCACCTCCAAAATTATTGAAGCGATAGGAGAAACTCACAAGGAAATAGCCTGTCATTACGTTAGATTCTGAGTCTTCTATATAGTTGCTGGTTACGTTGCGGCTAATGCTCATGCGTTGTTGTAACAAGTCGGTCCACTTGAGGCTCACTGTTGCTTGTTTGTTTTTCATAAATCGTTTGTTGACGTTTATGTTCCACAAGGTTTGGTTTCTGTTGTATCCGGTGCTCAGTCCTGTTTGGCCTGAGTATTGCAAGTTTGAATTGAAAACCCAGTCGCGCGGAAAAGTTACTTGTGCATCTAGGCTTGCACTATAGTTTATATCTTCTTGGTTTTTCTTTTCTTCAAGTGAGTTGTGTGTGGTTGAGTATCTCACTACTCCTCTAGTTTGTAGATATAGCCATGATCGTCTATAGCTTACTGATAAGTTTTCGCTGATAGATAATGTTTGGGCAATATTTTTTGTTTCGGCGCTTTCGCCAAACGACATATATCCTATTTGATTTCTAAATGACGCATTTGTATTTGTGCTAACTTGAAATCTCTTTTTCTTGTCAATTGGTGTGCTATATAGTATGTTGGCGTTGCTATTCCACATTCCGTTTTGATTGATTGGCATTGTGCGCTGTATGCCGGTGTTGGCCTCATAGAATGTTCTGTTTATAATTTGATTTATTACAAAGCCGTATGACATGCTTGCTCTCAGAGATTGTTGTCTCTCTCTGTTCGAAAAGTTATAATCGGTAGAGATGTTGTTGGAGAATGATGGTAGCAAATCAGGATTACCCGAGCGTATATTGAGAGGGTTTGTGAGGTCTTCCGTAGGGTCGAGCTGCGATACGGATGGCTGCGAAGTGTTTCCTCTATAGTTTATTCTGATGTTTTTGTCTTTGTTGAATCTGTATGTAAATTGACCGTTAGGAGAATAGTTTACCACGTTTCTTCCTGCGGGTTCATATACAATTGAGTCTATGCCCGGTGCAATGCCGTCCATTATATAGCTTTTGCTTTTGATGTATGATGGGTCTATATTGAGGCCCACATTGTAATTGTATTTTTCTTTTACAGTTCTGATGCTCACGGCTACAGTTTGATTGACAAAGCTGTTTTTTAAACTCTTGCTATACTCGGGGTTTAGTATTGTGAAGTCTTCTGCCTCAGGGTCGTATTCGTAAGTATTTCGCATATTGTTGCTAAGGCTGTTGCGCAGTGTGTATGATAGTTGCAGGAAGCTGCCGTTAAATATGGGCTCTATATAAGAGGCATTCAAGTTATAGTTGTTTGATTTTGTAATGGTTTTTGCCTCCTGATTTAGATATTGGTTTCTATCGGGCATCAAAAAGAATTCGCTTATCGATTTGTTGTATCCCAGCTGATCGTTGTTGCTATAGCTGCCTTGAATATTAAATGTGATGCGTCTGCCCTTTTTTGCAAATTCGTGTGATGCAATCAGGTTTCCCGACACATTTATATTGTCAGAGCTGCTTGATCCTCGGCGTGAGCTTCTGTTCACTTCTGTCTTTTCAGCATCTCCGGCCATTGTGGAGGTGTATGTGGTGTCGTTTGAGTTTGATTTGGATAGTGACACGGAGGGAATAAACAGGATTGTTGTTTTCTCAGAAGGTTTGTATTCAAATCTATAGTTGAGCGACATATTGTGGCTCCTGTTTTTTGATTCCGACTCATTGTTTCTATACGATACGCTGTCTATTAGGATGTTTTGCCTAAAGCTTTTTCTTTGTACAGAGTTGCTACTGCCATTGTATGAAACATCTCCTGTCATTTTAAATTTCTTGTTGAATACATTAATTAGGTTTAGGCCTATTGATTCGTTTGAGTTTATTCCTTGTCCGCGCTCAGAGGTGTTGCCGGCATTTATGATGAGGCTGTATTTATTGTCTCCTACAAATCTGTTGAACATGCTTCGGCTTTCGTATCTTATATTATCTGTGGATACGTCTTGCGTTAGGTTTCCAAGTCCTGCCTGAATATTATTTATCCATCCTCGTTTTTTATCCTCTTTGATTGTGATGTTTATTATCGTTTCTCTGTTGCCGTCGTCTATTCCGGTTATTTCTTCCATGTCCGACTTTTTTTCAATAACCTGAAGATTCTTAATCAAATCTATTTCTAGGTTTTGAGTTGTCATTTTGGGGTCTCTTCCAAAAAAGTTTTCTCCATCCACTGTCACTCTTCTCACTTGCTTGCCTGCCACGGTTATATTTCCTTCCAGGTCCACCTCCACGCCGGGTAGTCGCTTTAGTAGGTCTTCCACTAGCGAGTTTTTGTGTAGATTGAATGCTGCGGGGTTATATTCTATGGTGTCTTCTTTTACAACCATTTGTGGCATTTGTCCCACCACCACGGTTTCCGATAGTAGTATTGATTTTTCTACCAGTGTGATTGTAGGTATTGTGATTTGCCTTTCACTAAATTGTTCGGAACTGATATTATGAAACTGTGTTTCGAAACTGATGAATGATGTCTTTAGTATATAGTTGTCTTTCTTTACGCTTGCTAGTCTAAATTTGCCGTCGCGGTCAGTGGCAGAGCTTATCAGTACGGTGCTGTCGCTTGGGTTTAATAGTTGTATGGTTGCATATTCCACCGGTTGCTCCTCGTCAAATATTACATTGCCGGTGATGTTTCTGCTAATTTGTGTGTTGGTTTGTTGTGCTTTTGCGCTAAATGGCAAAGCACTTAGTATTATCATTGATATTACCTGTGTCAAAAGAATATTGTATTTTCTGTTTACTGAATTTCCTAGGTTCATTTTGTTAATAAGATTGTACTTAATTTGAAATTATAGTCACAAATATAAATAAAGCATATGTGTTTGGTTATACTTTGTAAGCTGTATTAATTGTAAAATATACCAATAGCTATATTGTTGGGATTAACGCTGATGCTTGTGCATATTTATTGTCTATTTAATGGAAATTCAAATGGTGTTTAAATATGTGCTGCATGCTTTTTGAATATTCATATGGGGGATGGTAATTGTTAACTGAAAGTGAGGTTGTGTCTTTTTGTTTTTACATTTAATTGCAATTGGTGTTTTTGTATATGTGAATTATTGGTAATGTCTTCTTTTTGCTTTTGTGCTGTTGTTACCGTATTGATATATAGGTGTTTTGTTATTGGGTTGTATATAGGTGTTTGGGTTTAGATGTGATTGGGGGGCTAAGTGTGTGTTTTAGTTGACTGCCTGAGAGGTGTTTTTGGTTGTTTGTATTTCGTGTTAACAATACTTTTAGGTGATAATCCGTTTTTTGTGTTAATGGAGTTAACGTGACTGACAGATTATGTCCTAATGTAAAATTACATTTTTAGAACAATGACTCTGGAACTAAAAATGTAATTTTACATTAGGGGTAAAACGATGCTTTTGCATATAGGTGGAGACTATATTTGGTTCGATAGATGTGCTGATGGTTGGTATTTTTTGTTTAAATTAATGGTTTTGTCTCGAATTGTTGTTAATATAGATTTATATTTTGCTTGAAATGATACCGGAGCATCAAATGTAAATTTACATTTTGCTGAAAATGGCACTGGAACTATAAATGTAAATTTATATTTGGCGATAAATGACCATTTTATTAAAAATGTAATTTTGTATTTAGGCTTCAAGGATGGTGAATGTTAAAATGAAAATCTTGTTTTGTTTCTCTTTTGCTGATAATTAATATATCTAATTGTTGTGGTTTTGAGCTGTTTTTCAGTGATAAAGAGTATTGTTTTGCCGTTTTTGCAAAATAATGGCATTTTTGTTGGTCATTAATGATATTATTTCAAAAAACTTTCTATCTTTGCCGTTGCATAAGTATTATTATATACGTCGGTAACTGTTATTTAGTTATTTCCTTCTTGATTATAAATAGAAGCAAACGATTCTTTAACCTTATCTCTTATAAAATTTTCTTCTGCACAAATTAATTTATTCAATTTATTTATTTTTTTTACATGAACATTTTTGTTGCAGGCTTGAGTTATCAAATTAACGATGCCGATTTAAAAGAACTATTTGAGGAGTACGGCGAAGTATCCTCTGCTAAAGTTATTACCGATAGAGAAACACGCAGATCAAAAGGCTACGGCTTTGTTGAAATGGCTGACGCTGATGGCAATCGTGCTATCGAAGAGCTAAACGGAGCTGAATATGATGGTCGTACACTTTCTGTATCAGAAGCACGTCCACGCGAAGAAGGTGGTCGTCGTCACAATAACGACAGAGGTG
>CAZSKF010000016.1:0-25710 GCA_964607405.1 uncultured Proteiniphilum sp.
TTCCATATGATGAAAGGCCAAACTCGCAGAAGAAAATCGCATATATTAAGGCGCAGCAATGCCGATGCTCACTCGATTAGTGGGTAGGGATATCTATGCCCTAAGCTAAAGTAAATATAGTCTTCGAGTTATTTACTTATAACATAAAGTGGAATTTATAGAAGAAAGTTAATAATTAATGCTGTATTTTAAAGTGAAATAAGTTTATTCATATTGAAAAAGATTAATTTTGCATTTCAAAAAAAATAAATGATGGTAGATGTTTTAAATATTCACAAAGAGGCCTCTTTACGTTCTAGTGATTGGAAAAGGTTTTATCAGAAAAATAAAGATAAACTTAAAAAGATGGATCGCATTATTCATCAAATTCATGATGATGTTGCGTCAGAAATAGATTGTTTGGAATGTGGGAACTGTTGTCGTTCGTTAGGCCCGATGATTAGTGAGAAAGATATAGATAATATTTCGAAGAGCATGAGAATGAAGCCTTCCGATTTTATAGATAAGTATCTTAAGCGAGATGATGATAATGACTTTGTATTTCAGAATATGCCTTGTCCTTTTTTAGGGGCTGATAATTACTGTTCTATATATGAAAATAGACCTACTGCTTGTAGAGAATATCCACATACCGATAGAAATAAGTTTTATCAGATTTATAATCTTACTATAAAGAATGCTTACACGTGTCCAATTGCATTTGAGGTGCTGGAGCGACTTCAAAATATAAAGATATGATACAATTTATCGTTTAATAATTATTAGTTTCGTTATTTTGTTATAAATTTGTATTTATTGCAAATAATGAAATATCACGCACGAACATATTATAATAAAAAGGATCTACCTGACCTGGAGGATAAGAATTTCTTTCATTTTACATCATCGTTTGACTGGTATGGTGATATATCATACTATAAACCGTTGATGATAGTTGTTTTTATTGATGAAAAACCAGTTGCATCAATTTCTGCGCTTATAATGAGAATTAATAGGTTCTTGTATGGGTCTGCGTTTAAAAGATGCTACATATCTCAGAAGCCCAGCTTTTATATAAATAACTTAAATGAAATCGAGGTGTTTGATATTTTGATATCAACCTTGGTTAAAGAAGTGGGGCGCAGAGTTTTATACATTGAGTATCGGAATATTAATAGTCCAACATTTGGATATAAAGGATTTAGAGATAATGGATTTTATTATGCAAAGTGGATCAGTGTGTTTAATTCTTTACAAAAGAAGAGGGATATTTGGAATCAATTATCTAGTACCAGAAAGAATCAAGTAAATAAAGCTATTCGAAAAGGTGTAGTAATGGAACAAGTTACAACAAAGGAAGAGCTGAGGGACATATATACTCTTATAAATAAATCGAAAAATTGGAAAATGTTCAATAGGTTTCCTCCATACCAGTACTTTGAAAACTTTCTTGAGCATTATGTATCCAATAATAAAGGACGCATTGTGGTGGCCAAATATAAAGATAAAATCATCGGTGGTGCAATTTTAGGTTTTCAGAAAAAGAAAGTGTGCGTACTTTATTTTTGGGGAAAAGATAAAACATATAAGTTTTTGAATCCTACAGTATATACTTTGTTTTCATCAATGGAGATGGCTGAAAAAGAAGGTTATGAAGTATTTGATTTCATGGACTCTGGATATCTAAATATTAGAGCCGGCAAGCCCAGATTTCTTCTGCAGTTTGGAGGTAAATCAAAGGCTACACGTAGATGGTATCGATTCAATTGGAGGTTTATGAACTTTTTTGCAAAGAGAATATACGACTAAAAAAGTATGAACTATTCATTCTTTACTGTGAAGTGATAAACATGTGAAAAAATGCTTTTAATTCGCCGTGTTGTTAATTTACAATAAATATTGGCGTTTTTGCGTAGCAATGTTTGGTGGTTAATGAAAAGTAGTATATATTTGCATTGTGTTTTTCATGGTATTAGATTTAAGGTTAACAATGGAGATTGGTTGTCGTGAGACAACCATTTTCTTTTTATAGACATCCCAACTTTTTGACATTTTTCTTGTCACACAATTCCTTCTAAATATATTTATTACACTACTAATTTGATTATCTGTATTTATCCCATAGCCCGGAGTATATAGTATCTCTTGTTTGTTCTATAATTTGAGGTATATCTTTTATATCTATGCCTTTGGTGGGAATGGGTTTGTGTATAATAAGTTCCATTTTACCAGGATTAAGTTTAGAGCTGTTTCTTCTTAGAATATCGTATGGTCCATTAATTGTGAGTGGTACAATTGGTAGCTCCAGGTCGTGTGCTATATGATAGGCTCCTTTTTTGAATCTTCCCATTTTGCCGGTTCTTGTTCTGGCGCCTTCCGGGAAAAGCATTATAGATACCCCATCACTAATTTGTTCTTTTGCAGCTTTAATAGTATTTGATCTTGTTGCAGCATTTGTATTGTCCACAAATACGTGACCTGCTTTTTCTGATGCAAATCCAACTAACGGGATATTTCTAAGGCTTTGTTTTTGCACCCACTTTATATTTTGGTTTAAGAATCCATATGTTAGAAATATATCAAATGAGCCTTGGTGATTTGCCACAAATACATAAGATTGTTTAGGATCAATATTTTCATGCCCCGAGCTTTTAATTCTACATAGTGCTATCCAGCATATTAATTTTGACCATAATTTTGGAGGATAATACCCCCAATATCGACTTCCGAAAATGGTTGTGAAAATCATTACTGTAATTGCCGTTATAATTGTTAATGACAAAAATAGAGGCATAAATATAAGCCATTGGTATAAAAATATAAATGTAGTTCTTAGAAGCTTCATAACGTGTGTGTAAAACTTGAATTACAAAAATAAACATTTTACTCTTTTTTTTATAAGAAAGAGGAGTCTTTTTCTGCTTTTGATTCAAATTACCATCTTATATGAATATTTTGTTCAAATAATTTTATAGATTGGTGAATTTTGTGTTTATTTGCGTTACGAATTCAACAACATAATATATTATACAATGAAAGAGATAGCAAAGTATTCAGGGGTATTGGTGATGATTATTGGTGTATTATTTTTTATAATACCATTTTTTGGTGGAACAACCAATAATACTAACCTATTAATTGGATTACTATTAGTGGTTGAGGGCTTTTTAGGTCACATCTTTGTAAACAACATGAAAAAAGAAAGTGCTGTAGGAAATGTTCTTTGGGCAGTAATTTTATTGTTCTTGCCTTATGGACTATTTTTCGCAATGAAGAGAATGGCTTATGGAAAAGATGAATTCGCTCTATACAACTAGAATTTAATATCCTAAACTTAAAAGAAAATAAAAGAGGACTTCAAATGAGGTCCTCTTTTATTATATGATTGTGTCAGTGAGTTTTATTATTATGGAATTCTATATACCACGCTGTTTATGTTCATTCCTGCACCAACCGATGTTAGAACTATATTATCTCCCTTGTTTATTTCGTGACCATTCATTTTATTCCTCATTACCATGTCTAAAAGAGTAGGCACGGTTGCAACAGAAGAGTTTCCTAACCACGATATTGTCATTGGCATTACAGACTCTGGTATTTCTTTTATTCCATAAAGTCTGAATAAGCGTGCTAATATAGCATCATCCATTTTACCATTTGCCTGATGAATTAGAACTTTCTTTATGTCATTTATATGCAAACCTAGCTTATCGAATCCTGCTTTAAGGGTTTTAGGAACATTTTCTAAAGCATATTGGTATAGTCGGCGACCATTCATTTTTAAGAATAACTCATCCTTTTGAGCTAATTCACTGTTGTATGATGCACCCATGCGTAATAGATTTACATATTCTATAGCGTCACTTCTTGAGTTGTGACCTAGAATTCCTACTGGGGTTTCACTTTCAACAGCCTCTACGATAGCTGCACCCGCACCATCGGCATAAATCATGCTATCACGGTCATGTGGGTCAGATATTCTTGAAAGGACATCAGCTCCAATAACAAGAATTTTCTTGGCATCGCCCGAACGGATGTAATAATCTGCCTGAATAAGAGCTTGTACCCAACCTGGGCATCCAAACAGGATATCATAGGCAACAGTATTGGGGTTTTGAATTTCTAATTTAGCTTTTACTCTTGAGGCTAAAGCTGGTGTTACATCTATACGAGAGTCGTTGGCTCTAATGTCGCCAAAGTTATGTGCTAGAATAATATAGTCCAACTCTTCTTTGTCAATTCCTGATGCTTCAATAGCTCTTTCAGCAGCAACTAGTGCTAAATCAGAAGTTACCTGATTCTCTTCAGCGTATCTTCTTTCCTCAATGGTTGTAATTTCGGCGAACTTGTCTACGATTTCTTGATTATCTTTATCAATAGCAGCGCCAGTTGACTCATAGAAGCTACGGTTAAGAAAATCCTCATTTTTTACTACCTTGGATGGGATATAACTTCCAGTTCCAGTAATTAGGCTGTATAACTTTTTCATATCAAAATTTTATGTTTTAAAAAAACCTATTAAGCGCAAAGATAAGCATTTATATTATATAGGGGTTTTTAAATATAGTCTTTTTTGTTTTTAGACCTCCAAATAAGAAAGAGGGTGTATCACAATGTGATTTCACCCTCTTTCTATACGTACTCCTATCGGAGATTGATTGCAAATATTCAACTCTCAGAGGCTTATTTTTTATTTTGATACAGCCCCTTTACTAGTTGTTTCAATTAATGGCAATGATTGATATTGCTATTATAGTCATTAAATTAAATGATCAATAATGTCTTCGTCAACTAAATAAGGTTCTGTTATAAGGTATTCATCCTTGTATGAACTGTTAATTTGGCTTATCGTTTTCATTGCGTTATTATTTCGTGCCCAAGATCTGCGAGCTACTCCACCTATTACATCCCACATCATGGCAGAGCGTATTATCTCATCTACGCGCTTGCTGCCATCTAATACTAGGCCAAAACCACCATTAATTGATTTTCCTATTCCTACACCTCCGCCGTTGTGCAATGCAACCAGGCTCATACCACGAGCAGCATTTCCGGCAAAACACTGAACGGCCATGTCGGCCATTATATTGCTTCCATCTTTGATGTTCGAGGTTTCTCTAAATGGAGAGTCTGTGCCACTAACGTCGTGATGATCTCTGCCAAGCATAATTGGCCCAATCTCCTTGTTTCTCACCATTTCGTTGAATTTTAGCGCAATGTTCGTTCTTCCTTCAGCATCTTGATATAGAATGCGAGCCAATGTGCCAACAACAAGCTGATTCTTCTCAGCATCTCTGATCCATTTCCAATTATCCATATCTTGTCCTCTTCGTTCAGTGTCAATACAGTCCATTGCTGCTTTGTCGGTTTTAGCAAGATCCGAATGTTCGCCACTTAAGCATACCCATCTAAAGGGACCGTAACCATAATCAAACAGTTCAGGTCCCATTATATCTTCTACATATGATGGAAATATAAATCCATCTTTGTCGTCAATTCCATTTTTCGAAATTTCTTTTATTCCACTATCAAAGATGGCTTTCATAAATGAGTTGCCATAATCAAAAAAGTAAGTTCCCCTTTCCACAAGTTCTTTAATTAGTTTAAAGTGTTTTGCCAAAGATTGGTCAACTAGTTTTCTGAATGTATCTCTGTCTTCTTTTAGTAGTCTGGTACGTTCATCAAATGTAATACCGTCAGGACAATATCCTCCTGTATATGGTTCATGACAGGAAGTTTGATCACTAAGCAATTCTACATGAATATTGTTATCTACTGCATATTCAAGCAAATCGATAATGTTGCCATGAAATGCAATGGATAATGGTTCTTTTTTGCTCATGGCCTCTAATGCATTTTCAAAGGCTATTTTAGGGTTGTTTGTAGATTGCTTAATCCATCCTTGCTCTAGTCGTGTCATTATACGAGAATGGTCAACCTCTGCTACTATAGAAACAGCCCCTGCTATATCTGCAGCTTTGGGTTGAGCACCGCTCATACCGCCTAGTCCTGAAGAAATAAAGAGGTGCCCTCTCAAATCTCCATCTTGCGGAATTCCTAGTTTCATTCTGCCTGCATTTAAAAGAGTATTAAAGGTGCCATGAACAATGCCTTGTGGTCCTATATACATCCAGCCTCCTGCTGTCATCTGTCCATAATTGGCTACTCCCATTTGTGCAGCTACCTCCCAGTCATTAAGGTTGTCAAATTGCCCTATCATCATCGAATTGGTGATGATAACCCTGGGAGCATCCGGCTTAGATTTGAAAAGTCCTAATGGGTGGCCGCTTTCTATAACTAATGTTTGATCTTGTGTTAGCTCTTCAAGATACATCATAATTAGTCTGTATTGCATCCAGTTCTGACACACTTGCCCCGATTCGCCGTATGTCACAAGCTCATGCGGATATAAAGCTATATCATAAGACAAGTTGTTGTCTATCATTACCTGAAAGGCCTTGCCTTCAATGCATTTTCCTTTATATTCATTAATGGGTTTTGCAGCCAAATCTCCTTCTGGTCTATATCTATAGCCATATATTCTGCCTCTAGTTTTTAGTTCATCCAGGAATTCCGGTGCTAGTTGTTGGTGAAGGTTTTCTGGGATATACCTTAGGGCATTTTTAAGAGCAATTTTTGTTTGTTCGGGTGTCAGTTTATATCCTCTATCTGGTGCCACTCTGCCATTAAAATTAGAGTGGTCTGGATTGGGCAGTTCATTGGGTAAGGTTATTTTCATTTTCTTGCAATAATATTAAAAAGGTTTATTACTAATTATAATTAATTTAATGTGGGTAAAAATAGTAATTAATTGTTTGTCTTCCAACTCATTTTTATGGTTTTTGTGTTTGTAACTTGTGATTGTTGTTTTTGCGCAATCCTTTTAAATATATATCTTTGTATCAGTATTTTTGCTAAATGGATTGCATTATTAGTTATTATGGATACTATGATGCAAATGATTGTTTTTTAGTTGTATGCTTGATGTATCCTTCACATTTCTACATTCAACATGCTGATTAATCCAAAATAGATAATATAATAAATTTAAAACAAATAAGATATGGACTACAAACTGGAAATTTGTGCAAACTCTGTAGCTAGTTGTGTGGAGGCACAAAAAGGAGGAGCATACCGAGTTGAGCTGTGTGCAGCTATTCCCGAAGGCGGGACTACGCCTTCTTATGGGGAAATGTCGATAGCTCGTGAGTTGTTGAACATAAAATTAAATGTTATTATTCGTCCTCGGGGTGGTGATTTTTTATATTCAGAGATAGAACATAAAGCCATGTTGAAAGATATCGAAGCGGCTCGAAGTATAGGAGTTGATGGTATAGTTATTGGTTGTTTGACAGCTGAAGGAGATGTGGATATGGATCGTAATCGTGAATTGATTGAAGCCGCAGGTGAAATGAGTGTTACATTTCACAGAGCATTTGATAAATGTCGCAATCCAAAAGAGGCACTAGAGCACATTATTGAATTAGGCTGTGATCGTATTCTTACTTCGGGACAAAAACCAAAGGCTGAACAAGGTGTACCACTACTAAAAGAGTTGGTAGAACAGGCCGGAGATAGAATTATAATTATGCCGGGTAGTGGAGTTAATGAAGATAACATATCTTTCATTGCAAGCCAAACAGGAGCAAGAGAGTTTCATCTTTCGGCTCGAGTACCAGTAAAGAGTGGAATGAAATATAGAAACGAAGAAGTTTCGATGGGAGGCACAAATATTACAATTGATGAGTTTGTGAAAGATGTCACTAGTGCTAAACGAGTAATGGAAACATTAAACCAACTTGGTTCAAAACAATAAAAACATATAATTAAATATTTAATAATGAAGAAAATCAATTATTTATTATCTCTTATTGCTATGGCTGTTATATTTATGTCATGCGATGCACGAGAAAAAAAAGAGGCAAGCTACAATGTTGTTCCTCTTCCTGCTGAAATAACTATATCAGAAGGGGGGGCTTTTAATTTATTGCCATCTACCAAAATAGTTTATACCGAAGGAAATGAAAAAATGCAGCGAAATGCAGAGTTCTTGTCTGACTTTTTATCTCTTTCAGTAGGAATTAAAGTAGGTACAACTACCACAATTGCAGACGATAATGTTATTATTCTTGCAAATGATTTGGTTTCGGATAATGATGAAGCTTATCAAATAGTGGTAAATCAAAACACTATAACTATTAATGGTAGTAGCGAGGCCGGTGTATTTTATGGTATCCAAACACTGCGCAAGGCTACTCCTGTAGGAAATGTAGATGTTTCGTATCCCGGGGTAACTATTAATGATGAGCCACGCTTTGGATATCGCGGTATGATGCTTGACATAGCTCGTCATTTCGAACCTGTGGAATTTGTGAAGAAATATATAGACTTAATAGCTCTTCACAACATGAATATCTTTCACTGGCATTTGACTGATGACCAAGGTTGGAGAATTGAAATTAAGAAATATCCTAAACTTACAGAGATTGGATCTCACAGAAAAGAGACTGTAATAGGACAAAACACACCCGATTTTGATGGAATTCCACATGGAGGTTTCTATACTCAGGAAGATATTAAAGATGTAATAGAATATGCTGCTGAAAGATATATTACTATTATCCCCGAAGTGGATTTGCCAGGACATATGCTTGCGGCCCTTACTGCATATCCTGAATATGGCTGTACAGGTGGTCCATATGAAGTGGAAGGACGTTGGGGAGTTTTTGATGATGTTTTGTGTCCCGGTAAAGAAGAGACTTTTGCTTTCATCGAAGATATATTGACAGAAGTGATGGATCTTTTCCCTTCTAAATATATACATATAGGTGGAGATGAGTGTCCAAAAGCTCGTTGGGAAGAATGTCCCGACTGCCAGGCAAGGATAAAAGAACTAGGACTTAAAGATGGACCGGTTCACAAAAAAGAATTTTATCTGCAAAGCTATGTTACTGCACGTGTAGAGAAATTCTTGAACGAACATGATCGTAGTATTATTGGCTGGGATGAGATTCTTGAAGGAGAACTAGCACCAAATGCAACTGTGATGTCTTGGAGAGGTATAGGGGGTGGTATTGAGGCTGCTCAAATGAATCATGATGTGATCATGACACCTAATACTTATAACTATTTTGATTATTATCAAACTCAGTATGTGGAAGATGAACCGTTCATACAAATTGGCGGATACTTGCCAATCGAAACAGTATATAGCTTTGACCCTGCTCCTGAGATTTTAACTCCTGAACAAAAAAAGCATATTCTAGGTGCTCAAGCTAATCTTTGGACAGAATACTTGAAAACTCCTGAAATGATCGAGTATATGGTTCTTCCTCGTATGGCTGCCCTAAGCGAAGTACAGTGGATGCAAACTGACAAAAAAGACTATAAAGAGTTTCTTGTGAGATTACCTCACATGATGAATATATACTCAAAGTTAGGTTATACCTATGCTACACATGTTTTTGATGTGGATGCTAAGCTTAGTCCAAACTTCGAGAATAATTCTCTAGATGTAACTTTGTCCACTATTGATGATGCGCCTATATATTACACACTTGATGGAAGCGAGCCCACTTTGAACTCTATTAAATATGAGGGCGTCTTTTCTATTAAAGAGGATGCCGAAATAAAAGCAGTGAGTATTCGTGAGGGTAATCAGGCAAGCAAAGTGTATAGCGAAAAAGTGATGGTAAGTAAATCTACTTTTAAGCCAATCAAACTTCTTAGCAAAGCTGCAAACTCTTATGAGTTTAATGGTGCTGCTCTTTTGGTAGATGGACTTTATGGTGCATCAAACTATAAGACTGGTCGCTGGATTGGATTCCAAGGTAATGATATGGAAGTGGTTATCGATATGAAAGAGCCTGTTGAAATTTCTAAGGTAGCAATTAGAACCAACGTTGTGACAGGTGATTGGATTTATGATGCTTCTGAAATTATTGTTGAGACATCTGATGATGACGAAAACTATACTTTGGCATCAAAAAAAGAAATAGTTGACAATAACACTGATCATTGGGCTAAAATAATGAACCATGAGGTTGATTTCGATACAGTTGTTGCTCGTTATTTCAAGGTAACAGTTAAGCCTAGCACTATGCCTGACTGGCATCCTGGAAAGGGTAGAAGAGCATTTATTTTTGTGGATGAAGTAGTGTTAGACTAATTATTTGCATTAATACATTCAATATAGTAAAGGGACTGTCTCATAAACTTAGAGGCAGTCCCTTTTTTACTTGTTTGTATTTAGCCCTTTCTATTAGAATTGATAACCAATTCCTCCATTAAAGTTTGTACTATTTAATAGTTCTGTGAAACCAATGGTAAACTCAAAACGACTCAGTTTTGATTTGTGCTGATAAGTGAAGCCGGCGCTCCAATCGCGTTTATCGAATGTTATGTTGTCCCATTTGTCTAATTGCCATAGTAGTTGAACTCGTGGACTGATATAGTGTTTAGGTGCTACCTCAATTCTCACTCCCACTTCGCCTAAAGATGCCACGGGATCTAATATTGAGATACCTCCTTGTCCAAGTAATGGGAAGTAGAAGTCTGTAAATGAATTGTACCTGTTAGAAGAATAGTTTGCATAGAATGGTGAATTTATTTTGTCTCTAAATACGGATCTATGATATAGGTCAGCTGTAATAGTAACATTGTCAGCTATAGGTATGTATGAATTTAAGAGGAAGTTTGTGATTGGGGTGAACTGCCTAAAGTCGTTAGTTTGGGTAACTAATGATGCCCCGGCTTTTAAATAAATTCCTCTATCAGGTATAAATGATACGTTTCGGCTATCAACTGTAAGAACACCAAATGCACCGGTATAGAAATCTCTTATTCTAGAATCGTTAACGCCCGCCACTCTTCTGTAATAATCATTACTATAGAAGTATGTTTGATTGATGCCAATATTTATATCTGACATTTCTTTAAATCTTCTATAGGTATATAAAGACGATGAAATACTTCCTGCACGCATTCTTCCCGATAGTTTATCTGTCTCATGATAGTCCATTCTGTTGAATCTTCCCATTAAGCTAAAACCGGTGGTGGAAAGCAATCTGTTTGTTTCTGCCAAAAACAAAAGTTGTGGATTTCGTGCAATTTTTGCGTCTAGTGTTATTAAATTGATAGCACGCGAGTAGTCTTGATATGAATAGTTTGCATATATAGAAGCTACGTCTATGGTATTTAGTGCACCACCTATCATCAATGCAGCCTCTTTTCTGTTTTCAATATTAAGCTCCATAGTGTATCCATCTTTGTTGGGGATAAGTTTATAATATACCGCATCAAAATTACCATAACCATATACTCTTTTCATTGCCTGATCTATTTCAGCCATTGTGTAATTAGTATTGCTGTGAAGATGTAAATGCTGTAATAGAATTTCTTGTTCAAGCTCATATCCTTTAGGTAGAACGATATTAGTGATATACCATTTTTGTGGTGGTTTCTTGTTTCTTATATTGTTTCTTACAATATTTTTATTAGCTATTAGCTCTTTGATTTTTGGCATCTGTTCTCGAGTAGCTTGTTCGCCTCTGGATATAATAGTATCGATAAGCCTAGAGTCAAAATCTAGAGCGGTAATTCCCCTAAGATTAGGATTTATAACTATATCTGATTTGTCGTGATTGGCATTATGTTTGTCAGCTTCCAGCCTATATACAATACCTCTTAATATTGTAGTTATAGATTCAGAATGGATTTCTCTTTCGTCGCTGTCTTGCTTCAAATCCACTCCAACTATTATATCTGCACCCATTTCTAATGCTACGTCAACGGGGAAGTTATTAATAACTCCGCCATCAACAAATCTATGCTCTCCATATTCTACAGGAGCAAAAAGCCCCGGGATAGCCATGCTTGATAACATTGCTTTAGCCAAATATCCTTCATTAATAACAACCTCCTGAGTTGAGTTGAGATCGTATGCAACGCAGGCAAAAGGAATTGGTAGATCTTTAAAATTAATGCTGTCAGGGTATTCTGCAGTCATTCCACAAAATATATTAAGTATATTATTTCCTTTCACAAGGCCTGATGGGAGAGATAGTCTCCTTTGATTTTTTATTAAGCTTAGCTCCAGAGGATGTTTTTCTTCAAACTCCTGTTTGAACCTGGACTTGAGATGGCGGTCAATATTGTCGGTAAGCAACATGCCCCAATCTTGTCTTTTGGCAAAATCCTCAATTTCGTCGGGGCTATATCCTGCCGAGTATAATGCCCCAATGATATTGCCCATACTTGTTCCCGAGATAAGTGTTACAGGTATGTTTTCTTCCTCAAGAACTCTAAGCACACCTATATGTGCAAAGCCTTTGGCGCCTCCACCACTTAAAACAAGTCCTAATTTAAACTCCCCCTTGTTATTGTCTGATTTAATATCTACTGTGTTAAAAATTAAAATGCACATTATTATAATGTGTATCAAAATAGTTTTATGCTTCATTGTCTTAATAAATTAAATAAGATTTATACAATATTTTAATTGCAAATATACACATAATGAGTACACAGTATATTTAAAAGACGATGAAATGACATTTTTGGCTACTTAAATGTAAAAGTGTTATTGCATTATTCACGCTCTGATATTAAAAATGTAATTTTATATTTGTCACTTTTCGGTCGTTTTGCGCCAAATGTAAAAGTGTTATTGGACTATTCACGCTCTGATATTAAAAATGTAATTTTATATTTATCACTTTTCGGTCATTTTGCGCCAAATGTAAAAGTGTTATTGGACCATTCACGCTCTGATATTAAAAATGTAATTTTATATTTATCACTTTTCGGTCATTTTGTGCTAAATGTAAAAGTGTTATTGGACCATTCACACTCCGAAACCCTAAATACAAAATCATTTAATACGTTGTTTTGTAGCTTATGGCTTGATTATAAATGAAAAACATATGATTAGAGTCAGATTGATGTGTATATAATTGAAGTATTGATAATAAAACAGTGATAATATAGGGGTTGGTTTGATAAAAATAAGTGATTGCTTGTATATTATTAAAAGTAATAGTACCTTTGCGATAGAATCTTCAAGGAAAGGCAGACTTATAAATAAAAGTTGCACTTTCAATAAAAATTTCAAAACATCCATATTGATTACTGTTTATAGATCGGAACAACCTTGTTACCACCGATTTTTAAAGGTATATAGACAAATCATTATTCAAATAAAGAACAAAAATATCAGTATTGATATCAATAAAATATCCCTCATACATAATTTTCCAATAATAAATTTATGATTCAAAACATGTTTGTAGAGATGATTTTAAAACATTTGTTTTATGTATAATTACTTGCATAAACCATGGGTTTTAAAAATTGATTCAAGGTTGATGAAAATATAATAAACCATAATTATTTTTTAACATAACTATTTAAATGGCTTACAATATTCTAGAGCTAAACGAAAAGCTTACTACCGAATTACGTGCCCTTGCCAAGGAAATGGGTATCAAAAGACCTGATGCTTACAGAAAAGAGGAGTTGATATACAAAATTCTTGACGAACAGGCTATACAAAAGACTAAGAACTTGGGTCCTGAACCTAAAGCTAAACCAAATAATAGCCGTAACAGAAAACAAGACGACACGAGAAATGAGAAACAAAAACCTGTTGTGAAAAAGGCAGCAGAATCTACAGAAAATACTAATAAGACAAATAAAGTTGAGGCTGCAACCAAGGAGCAAAGTAAAACTGCTCCCGTAGATGCACAAAAGCCTTCTAATGCACCAGCAAAAGCTGAAGTGGCTAAAACTAATAATGTTGAAAAAGAAACATCAGCAAAAATAATTTCTCATCCGGATATCATTCCCGATGTTGTTGTAGAACAAGTGGTGAAAGAGGAGGTAAAGGTGAAAGAGGAAGTCAAAGCTGCAGCCCCTGCCGAACCAGAGGAGAAGCCGGCTGCTCCAACTAAACCAACTCAATTGGTATTCAGATCATCCAGACAAAGAGATAGAGATAAATCTGCAAAAGTGCCACCGGCAACTTTACCGTTAGTGGTGGCTGAAGATTCTTCAGGCGAAAAACCTTCACCCGAACAATTGGAGCAGGAGGTGAGAGAAGAAAAAAGATCATCACTACTTCAGGATCTTGTTACTCCATCACCTATTCAGTCAAGACCTCACAATCAACCACAGCAAAGAGGTGGCGCACAACAGCCTAGCCAGTCACAACCACAGGCGCAAGCTCAGCCACAACCACAACAAGCTCAAAAAGAAAAAGAACCAACATATGATTTTGATGGTATTCTAAATGCTACAGGCGTATTAGAAATTATGAGCGATGGATATGGATTCTTGCGATCTTCAGATTATAACTATATGTCTTCTCCTGATGATGTGTATGTATCACAATCTCAAATACGTCTTTTTGGATTAAAAACAGGTGACGTGGTGGAAGGACCAATCCGCCCACCAAAAGAAGGTGAGAAATTCTTCCCGCTAATTAAGGTTGACATGATTAATGGTCGCAAGCCTGAAGATGTTCGCGACAGAGTTCAGTTTGATCATCTAAAGCCATTATTCCCAAATGAAAAGTTTAAGCTAACTAAAGGATATAACGACAATCTATCATGCAGAGTGGTAGATATGTTTGCTCCGATAGGTAAGGGACAACGTGGATTGATTGTAGCTCAGCCTAAAACAGGTAAGACCATGCTTTTGAAAGATATTGCAAATGCAATTGCCGAAAATCATCCCGAAGTGTATATGATAATACTACTTATAGATGAGCGCCCCGAGGAAGTTACTGATATGGAACGTAGCGTTAATGCTGAGGTTATTGCATCTACTTTTGATGAGCCTGCAGAGCGCCACGTAAAAATTGCCGACATAGTGCTTAATAAAGCTCGCCGTATGGTGGAGTGTGGACACGATGTGGTAATTCTTTTGGACTCTATCACACGTTTGGCACGTGCATATAACACTGTGCAGCCAGCTTCTGGAAAAGTTCTTTCCGGTGGTGTTGATGCTAATGCTCTTCAACGTCCAAAAAGATTTTTTGGTGCAGCCAGAAAAATTGAAAATGGTGGTTCTCTAACTATTATTGCAACTGCACTAACTGATACCGGATCAAAGATGGATGATGTTATCTTTGAGGAGTTTAAAGGTACAGGTAATATGGAATTGCAACTTGATAGAAGATTGTCAAACAAGCGTGTGTTCCCATCTGTTGATATTATGTCTTCAAGCACTCGTCGTGATGATTTGCTGCTTCCTGAAGATACACTCAACAGAATGTGGATATTGCGTAACTACTTGGCTGATATGAACTCTGTAGAAGCAATGGAATTCCTGTTGAACAGATTGAGAAGAACAAAAAACAACGAAGAGTTCTTGATTTCGATGAACGATTAATCAAGATGTCTTTTCAAAAGATATAATATATATTTTAGAGCAACTATTTTTAATAATGGTTGCTCTTTTTATTTTTATGATCATACACCTATTGATCAAAGAGGATATGAATGATTATGTACAGGATCATCCGTCGGAGGTTGGTTGTTATTTGTATCGCAAAAAACAATTCTAATGGTCATATAATAGTAATAAGTTGATATTTTGAGTTATTTTTGTTTCGAATAAAAAAACTATTATGAATTACCAACAGATTTTTGCCCAAATTTTTGAAGACCTGAAAAATGTAGATAACACAGGAATGGTAGCAAACTATATTCCGGAGCTTGCTCACGTTAATCCTAATCATTTTGGTGTCAATCTCACAACTATTAGTGGAGAACAATATAGCTATGGCGATGCAGAAGTGCGTTTTTCCATTCAAAGTATAGCTAAAGTTTTTTCATTTGTATTAGCCTACTCCAGAGTAAAGAGTGATATTTGGAAACGTATGGATTTAGAACCTGCAGGAACTCCTTTTAATTCACTAGTGCAGTTGGAGCATGATGAGGGTGTGCCTCGTAATCCATTTATCAATGCAGGAGGCATTGTTGTTTGTGATATTTTGGTTAGTGAGCTGGATAATCCTAAGGCAGATACATTAAATTTTATAAGAAGCCTGTCAGGTAATAATGATATCAACTTTAATACTAAAGTGCTAGAGTCCGAGAAGTCTAGTGGTTATAGAAACTATGCGCTAGTCAATCTTATGAAATCGTTTGGAAATATACATAATGATATTGAAGACGTTATGGACTTGTATTTTAGTATATGTTCAATTGATATGACTTGCAAAGAATTGTCAGAATCGTTTTTGTTTCTGGCTAATAATGGCAAGGTTCCATATTCGGGGCAACAAATCCTGTCGCCCAGCCGAACCAAAAGAACTAATGCTTTGATGCAAACGTGTGGTTTTTATGATGAGGCAGGACAGTTTACTTTCAAGGTGGGACTACCGGGCAAGAGTGGCGTTGGGGGAGGTATTGTGGCAATTCACCCACAGCGATACTCTATATCTGTGTGGAGCCCCAGATTAAATAAAAAGGGAAACTCCTTTTTGGGCATGTTGTTTCTCGAAGAGTTTACAACCAAAACCGAGTTGTCTATTTTTTGATAATCAATTATTAAATAACTCAAAAAGGTAGATTCATATTGTCTTTTAGAGTTAAATAGATTATTTTTGTGGAAATATTAGAACTTTACGACTAAATGAAATTTGATTTAAAAGAACGAACACCGCAATTAATAGCAGTTATTGGAGTATTGATTTTGGTTATTATTGTTTCGATATTCTATATCGGGAGCAAGAATAAGCAGATATCCACCATGGAGCAGCAGTTTTCTGTAGATAAACAAGAGCTGGAGGACGAATACGAAGCCATATCAATGCAATATGAAGGGTTTAAATTTAGTGTGCAAAATGACTCACTTCTTTATAAGCTCGAAAACGAGCAAGCTAAAGTGCAGCGTTTGCAAGAGCAATTGCGAGTAACAGATGCAGCTAATAAATCTGAGATAACCAGACTTAAGAATGAGTTGGCTACACTTAGACGAGTTTTAAAGTCTTATGTTCAGCAAATAGATTCATTACATAGATTGAATACAGAGCTGCAGGAGAAAAATGCACAAATAACTCAACAATATCAGCAAACCAACCGCACGCTGACAAAAGTTTCGCAAGAACGAGAACAACTAAGCGAAAAGGTATCATTGGCTTCCAAGCTTGATGCTACGGGCATTAGCATTAAGGCGGTAAATGATAGAGGAAGAGATCAGAAGCGATTGAGTAGAAGTACACAGTTTGTACTATCATTTATGATAACAAAAAATATTACTGCCCAGCCAGGCGAGCGTACAATATATGCACGAATAATGACACCCGATGGTGGAGTGTTGAGCAAAAGCTCTTCAAGCACCTTCCCCTATGAAAATGGTAATATCCAATATTCAATGAAAAGAATAGTAGAGTATGGAGGGGAAGAAGTTAATGTAACAATGTATTGGGATATAGAAGAGTTCCTAATGGCAGGAACATATAAGGTGGACATCTTTGCAGATGGAAATCATATCGGTTCCACATCATTCTCGATGCAAGAATAATAATTTAAGAATATAAAAAAACGGTCTCATAGTAATTTATGAGACCGTTTTTGTTTTGCCTAAACTCTATTTAGAAAGACCACTTTTCTGATGTTTGTGATTTTGATGTTGTATTCATAGGCGTTTGAGCTTCAGTTTTGATAGCCTTGGTTGTGTTTTTATTAACCTTGCCCGCACCTTGATAATATTCTAATGCACGCGGAAGTATTTGTTGTATGCGTTCAATTCGTTTTGCGTCGGCAGGGTGGGTGCTCAATGCTTCGGGAACCGAACCACCGCCTGCGCTTTGAGACATTCTAATCCAGAAAGGAACAGCCACTTCAGGGTTATATCCGGCTAGTGCCATCACTATCAGGCCTATTTCATCAGCTTCCAGCTCTTGTTTGCGTGCATATGGAAGCATTACCCCCAGTTGTGCACCAATTCCAAATACTTGTTGACCAATCTGTGCGCCGGCAGAACTGCCAAGAAGACCTCCTGCAATTGCACCTCCATATTCAAGGGCTATTTGCTGGCTAATTCTTTCGTTTGAATGGTGTGCAATAACGTGTGCCACCTCATGCCCAAGCACTACGGCTAGTGCTTCCTCAGTTTGCGTCACAGGCAGCAGCCCTTCAAGCACTACTATTTTTCCGCCGGGCATAGCAAAGGCATTAACGCTATTATCTTTTACCAGATTAAACTCCCATTGGTAATCTCTTAGTTCAGATTCATATCCATTACTCTTGTAAAATGTTTCAACAGCAGCAGCTATGCGAGTTCCCACACGGTGAACCATTTCTGCATTGGCTGTGCCACGCTCCACGGGTGCGGTGCTAATATATTCCTTGTATTGCTGGAGGCTCAGTGCAAGCACCTGCTCGTTTGATACTAATGATAATTGTCTTCTGCCCGTAAAGGGAACACTTCCACAAGCTTGTAGCAAAGTGATGACAATGATTGACATCAAAGAGATTTTTGTGAGTTTAGACGAATAATTTTTTGTCATAGTTTTGTTGTTTTAATCTGAATTGTATAAAAAATAGTTCTTTATTTATGTTTAATATAACAAAGGTATATAAAAGTTGCTTACACTAATATTGTTTTTAATTCAATTGTGTGTGATGTCTTTTATAATAAGAATAAAATGTTTTACTTTTGCTTGATAAACAAATAATATATTGAGACGATAATGATTCTTGAAAAAGATATTTTTCAGCGCACAGAGTTGCTGATGGGTGAGGAGTATATTGCTAAAGCAAAACAACAAAATGTTATCATATTTGGAGTAGGCGGAGTGGGCAGTTGGTGTGCCGAAATGCTTATAAGAAGTGGAGTAGGACATATCACTATTGTGGACTCGGACAATGTTGCCGTATCCAATATAAATCGTCAGCTAATGGCCACAACCCAAACCGTAGGAAAGTCTAAGGTTGATGTTTTAAAGCAGCGATTGCTAGAAATTAATCCATACTCAACTGTTGATGCTATACAATCAATTTATAGTCCCGAAAGTTGTCACGAATTTGAACTTGAAAAGTATGACTATATAATAGATGCTATTGATAGTCTTTCTAATAAAGCTCACCTTATAAAATATGCTTGTCAGATGCCCGGAACACTTTTCTCATCGATGGGCGCAGCTCTAAAAACTGATCCCGGCAGAATAAAAACTGCAGAGTTTTGGAAAGTAAAAGGATGTCCTTTGGGCGCAGCATTGAGAGCAAAGTTGAAAAAGCTGGGCGGAGTAGAAAAGAAGTTTATATGTGTATATAGTGATGAGGTTAGAGAAAACAAAGGCGCTGATGCAGTATCAAATTCGGGCAACACAGCAAGCCCATCATACTGGGATGCCAAAAAAGCCAGAATTAATGGCACCATGTCATTTATGCCCTCAATGGTGGGTATGACACTGGCTTCACTTGTGGTGAATGATATAGATGCCTGAAATATGTGACTGATTTCATAATGACGCATCATTTTGATATATTTGTAATCTATAATTGAATCAATTTGTAAATATGAGTAACCCCGGCAATAATAAGTTTCAAAATGATGTTCTTGCACCCATGCATACTACCGAACATATATTAAATCAAACTATGGTGAGAATGTTTGGTTGTGAGCGTTCAAAGAATGCTCATATTGAGCGACGAAAATCTAAGTGTGATTATATCTTATCAGCTATGCCAACCGATGCTCAAATTGAGGAGATAGAGAATAGAGTTAATGAGGTTATCAGACAAAACTTAGATATTACGGAGGAGTATGTCTCATACAATGAAGCATCCAAGATTGTGGATATGTCAAAATTGCCTGACGAGGTTGGCAGTGAACTCCGCTTGATACGTGTTGGCAATTATGATGTTTGTGCATGTATTGGCACACATGTAAATAACACCTCCGAGATAGGAACTTTCAAAATCACAACTCACGATTTCTTAGAGAATAGATGGAGAGTTAGATTTAGGCTGTTACCATTAAACAATTAATTATGTCGCGAGCCATTCAATCCGAAAAGAGAGTAGTTAGCAAGATGATAAAGCTATATTGTCGTGCACATCACAATAGCAAGAACGAATTTTGTGAAGAGTGTGATGAGCTAAACAGCTACGCTATGATCAGGCTTGATAAATGTCCGTTTGGCGAAGACAAACCCACTTGCTCTTTGTGCCCAATTCATTGTTATAAAAAAGAAATGCGCACAAGGGTCAAAGAAGTGATGATATTTGCAGGACCACGCATGTTGCTTAGGCACCCTGTTGATGCAGTTAGTCATCTGGCAAGAGAATTGAAACTCAAAAGAAGAGACCCAATGGAATTAAAAAACAAAATCAAAAGATGAAACAAATAACAAAAAAGACAATTTTTTCGGATCTGCTTATCAATTTTAGTTTTTTGATTCCTCTAGCCAATAGGTTTGGCATCAAGCTGGGGGTTGGCGAGAAGTCTATTGCAACCATATGCAAAGAGCATGATATCAATAGCGACTTCTTTATAACAATCTTAAATTTTTATTTAAGCAGAGAGCCACTTCCTAAGGAGGTGTTATCGTCAATTGATGTATCAGATGTATTAGACTATGTGAAAACCACAATTGAGTATATTTCTCAATCGTCAATACCCAATATCGAAAAGCACCTTTCGCCCCTGATTGCAATGAGCGACACTGATAAGGAAGAGCTTAAGGTTTTGAATAATATTTTGTCTCAATTCAAATCTGATTTCAACGACCGCATTCAGCAAGACTTCAATCACATTGTAGAGTATCCATACGATTTGCTCAAAGACTTGAAGAGCGTATTAATAAAGTATATATCCGGAAATTATAATCAGAATCTTGCCTATGCCGTAATATTCTCCATCGATTCGCTAGAAAAAGATTTAATGCTGCTCAATCGCATCTTTGACCAACTATTAAAGCCAAAGCTTGGCGAGATAGATAAGGACAATATAGAGAGCCTAAACTATGTTTTGGCCGATGAGCAAAAGCAAACAGACGGCGAATGTCATCTCACCAATAGAGAGATTGAGATTCTAAAGCTTATTGTTCAAGGGCATATCAATAAAGAAATAGCCGACAAACTAAATATAAGTCTAAACACAGTTTTATCACACAGGAAAAATATTATTTCAAAAACAGGAATCAGAACCGTATCGGGACTAACTTTCTATGCGATATCAAATGGTTTTGTATCTTCAGGTACGTTTAGAGTATGAAAAATAAAACAATAGCCTTTGTGGCTAACTTCACCGGAATATTCCTCTTCGGAATCTCAATGGTTATTATAGGCTCCATGCTTCCTATATTGAAAAGCAGATTTGTCATGACTGATATTGAGGCAGGAGGATTGTTCTCTGTTCTGCCTATTGGCCTGATGATTGGCTCTATAGCGTTTGGACCAATTGTTGACAGATTTGGATACAGGGCTGTCTTATCTATAGCTTCTCTGTTTTTGGCTTTAGGTTTCTTTGGTATAGCATATTCGCCCACGGTTAATATTCTGAGTGCCTGTATATTCTTTTTTGGAATAGGAGGCGGCACCATCAACGGGGGAACGAGTGCACTGGTGTCAGACCTCAGCGAAGGAAAGAAAAAGATAATCAATTTAACCTGGCTGGGCATGTTTTACGGTATAGGTGCTTTTAGCATGCCCATAGCCCTGAGCGTAATAAAAGAAGAGCAATTATCTATTGTATTGAACGTGGCAATAGTGCTTAGCCTAATATCAGCATTTGTTTTTCTGATAATAAAGTACCCACTCACTGTGGTGAAAGATAAAGTGACATTCAAGCTTATTCCCACCTTTGTCAAAGACAAGCTATTTATGTCTATAGCTTTTTTTCTTTTCTTTCAGTCGGCCTTTGAGGCTTTGGTGAATAACTGGACAGTATCTTTTTTTATTGAATCATTGGGTTCAGGCCAAAGCAAAGCCCTGGTGGCATTGTCTTATTCCGTGTTGGGACTTATATTAATGAGACTATTGATAGGAAGTGTGCTCAAAAACCTTCACCACAATAAGCTGGTTCAAATCTCGATTATCCTACTTGCACTCGGTGCCGGCGGATTATTGATTAATGGATATTTGATAAACTCTATAGGGATGCTGCTGCTTGGTGCAGGATTAGCATCAGGATTTCCCGTGATGCTGGGGCTAATAGGAGAGATGTATAAAGAAAATTCGGGCACGGCTTTTAGTTTCACAATGCTGATAGCCCTGGTGGGAAACACCTTGATTAATTACGCCACTGGTATAATTACAAATACATTTGGCATGCAAGCTTTCATTTATGTAGTAATATCGGTAGTGGTGTTTATGGCATTAATTTATGTACTAATAAATAAAATTGAAAACAAATAAATAAAATGGAAAAGGATATTAGAAGAAAAATCGACTTATCTTCCGCTTCTTGGAATGATGTAAAAGAAACAAAGTATGATGTAGTGATATTACCATGGGGTGCTATAGAGCCACACAACTATCATTTGCCTTATATCACAGATTGTCATTTGTCGCAAAACATTGCACTTGACAGTGCCGAGCTTGCATATAAAAAATATGGCGCAATGTGTGCTGTTATGCCTCCCGTATTTTTAGGATCACAAAATCCGGGTCAGTGGAACTTGCCACTATGTATTCATACTAATAGCGAAACCCAAAAGGCAATACTTGGAGATGTTGTTGACTCGCTACACTATCAGGGTTTTCGCAAGCTGGTAATTATTAATGGCCACGGAGGCAATACTTTCAAGTCTTACATTCGCGATTTTGCTAAAAAATATCCTGATTTCATCATAGTATCTTTAAATTGGTTTGAGGTAGTGCCTACGGATGGATATTTTGAAGAAAAACCTGACGAGCATGCCGGAGAACAAGAAACATCGGTATTGCTACATTATCGCCCCGACTTAGTTGACATGAGTGTGGCAGGCGATGGAGTGGTGACACCGGTGGAAGTGGAGGCACTAAACAAGAAGATAGGCTGGGCACCACGAAACTGGGGCGAAGTATCAAAAGATACCGGTATTGGAAATCCGCATAAGTCAACTGCCGAAAAAGGAGCAAGATATGCAGCTGCCGTAGCCGACAAGATAAGCGACCTATTGGGCGACCTAAAGAACTATACCCACTAATAAGAGCTTTAAATAAGAATATTAAACATAAACGCCTCGGCGTTTATGTTTTTTTTATTGTGTGTATGAATACAATAATATAAATTTGCAATTCAATTTATAAATCTCAAATAAAAAACAGATCTCATGAGAAAGAATTTTCTTTTCACAGTATTATTTTTCTTTTTAGTTTTGGGTGTTCAAGCCCAAGTATTACAATTCAAACCGGGAGAGAGCTTTAAGATAGTTCAATTTACCGATGTTCATTTCAAGCCAAACGTAGCAGCATCCGATACAGCTATTATTTTAATTAAAGAGGTTTTGGAAAATGAGAAGCCCGACTTTGTTGTCTTCACCGGAGATGTGGCATGGGCCAAGCCAGCAAAAGAATGTTTTGATGCTGCCCTTGCGCCGGTTATCGAAAAAGGTATTCCGTGGGCATACGTAAATGGTAATCACGACGATGAGCAGGGTTGGAACAGAACTCAAATTATGGATTATCTTGTAACGCAGCCCCACAGCATGGCTCTGCATGGCGACAAAAACCTAAAAGGCGAAGGCAACTATGTTATAGAGTTACGCTCATCAGAAGATAAGGATAAGATTGAAACATTATTCTACTTTATGGACTCGGGTGCGTATAATAATAAGCACAAAAATGTGGGCTGGTCTTACGATTGGTTTGGACACGAGCAAGTGAGCTGGTATCGCAATCAAAGCGCGGCATATACTGCTCAAAATGGTGGAAACCCATATCGCGCTCTAGCCTTTTTCCATATTCCGCTGGCTGAATATCCAATCATGAGCGCTAAGAAAGATGAGTTGATTGGTAGCTACAAAGAGGCTGAGTGTAATGGCAAGATAAACACAGGAATGTTTGCCGCAATGATAGAGTCGGGCGATGTAGTTGGCACATTTTGTGGTCACGATCACGACAATGATTATATAGGCAACTATATGGGCATAGCGCTTGCATATGGCAGATATAGCGGTGGCAACACGGTATATAACAACCTTGGCAAAAATGGTTGTAGAGTAATTACACTTAATGAAGGCGAGCGTGGTTTTGAAACATACATTCGTCTTAGAGGTGGCGAGAAGTTATATCCTGTTACTTTTCCCGACAGCTTCAAAAAAGAAGAAAAGAAATAGATAAACCAAATCATATAACTTATTTAAATGGGGGATGACTCTAAAAGTCATCCCCTATTTATTAACTTTGCGAACAATTAAAAAACAATACAATATGTTCAATATCACATTTCCTAAATACGAACCGCAAACTTTGGCAGTAAAGCTCACTCCATCGTCAGAGAAGGTGTTATTAAAATCGGCACATCCCTGGATATATACTGACAGTGTAGATAAAATAAATAAAGAGGGAAAGGCGGGTGATATAGCAATATTGTTTCGCAACAAAACAAACAAGGTGCTGGGCGTTGGTCTTTATGATCCCGAGTCGCCAATAGTGATAAAGATGGTTCATTATTATAGTGGTGCAAATCTCAACAAAGAATTCTTTTTGGGATTAATAAAGGAGGCATACGAGAAACGGAAATCATTGATTGAGAAAGCCACAAACAGCTATCGACTAATTTTTGGCGAGAACGATGGTTTCCCCGGACTGATAGTTGATGTATATGCCCAGGTGGCTGTTGTGCAGTTGCACTCACCCATATGGATTCCCTATCTTGAGATGATATTAGAATCATTAATAGAAATCACACAATCATCCTGCGTGGTGATACGCCTAAACAGGCACATGTCAAACCTAAAGGACAACCCCCTTGAGGATGGACAAGTGATATATGGCAATTTGGAGAACGAGGTAGTTGTGTTTAAAGAACATGGAATATTGTTTTCGGCCAATGTCATTAAGGGACACAAAACGGGCTACTTCCTTGACCATCGAGAGAATAGAAGACGGGTGGGGCTAATGTCTAAAAACAAAACAGTGTTGGATGTCTTTGCATATGCAGGTGGGTTTTCGGTACACGCCCTAGTAGGTGGTGCCAAGATGGTTACGAGTGTTGACATAAGCAAACAGGCACTGGCCATGGCAAAAGAGAATGCATTATTAAACCGATTTAGAGGCAAGCACATTGCCATAGCCGGTGATGCATTTGAGATATTGGAGAATATGCGCACCAAGCGTCAGCAGTTTGATATTGTGGTTATCGACCCACCATCGTTTGCCAAATCAGAATCGGGCACCGATATAGCACTCAAAAAATATCGTCAGCTTGCCAGTCTTGGTGCTTCGCTGGTTTCGCCCAATGGACATTTGGTACTGGCCTCATGTTCATCCAGAGTTACAGCCGATCAGTTTTTTGCTGAAATAGAGGAAGCATTGATGTCATCACGCCGCTCATTTGAGAAACTAGAAAAAACATTTCACGATGTGGACCATCCCATAACATTCAAAGAGGGAGCCTATCTGAAATGTGGCTACTATAAGAGAATAAAATAATAATACGGGGGGTGAACGAATATTGCAATTCACCCCCGCTATCTTTCATCAATACCAAATATTTGCCTTTTCAATCTTTTGCCAAATTGTTGATGTTATTTCCAAATAACTTTTGCACCAATTTTTCTTTATACTCACA
>CAZSKF010000017.1:0-25221 GCA_964607405.1 uncultured Proteiniphilum sp.
TCGCTCACGTTTCCTTGCAGATATAAAGAAAGCATTTGACAACAATCCAAAACTGGAGAACCTGTTGTTAGATCCATTCTTCAAAGATGCTGTTCTTTCGGCTCAAGAGGGCTGGAGAAGAGTATTGGCTACTGCTATTCAAAATGGCATCCCGGTACCGGCTATGGCTTCTGCCCTAACCTATTTTGATGGATTTAGAAACGGACGACTACCTGCCAACTTGCTACAAGCACAACGCGACTACTTTGGTGCACACCAATATGAGCGAGTGGACAAACCACGCGGTGAGTTTTTCCACACCGACTGGACAGGGCGCGGCGGCAGCACTGCATCCACAATGTATGACGTGTAAGAGTAACAGCTTACTATAAACAATAAATAAACCAAAACGCAACTCTTATACTATAAAGAGTTGCGTTTTTTAAAATACTCAATATTATGATCTACTATAAATATGGATCTCCTCAATCCAACCTATCGGCCGATGATTTAAGGAAAGGACTATATGAGGCATTAGAAAAAATTGGAGAAAAAAAGAAGGTGCTCGTTGTACCACCCGATTTCACTAGATTTCCAAGCCGTGCCGGCGAACTAACAGAGATGAGTTGGAACTATTATGGAGATGTACTAACAGACATCCTACCCGCTTTGGGAACTCACACACCCATGACCGACGATCAGATTAGCACAATGTTTGGAGACACACCAAGGGAACTGTTTCGCGAACATGATTGGAGAAATGACGTGATAACACTGGGGCGTGTGCCCGGCGAATTTGTGAAAGAGGTAACCGAAGGTAAAGTGGAGTTCACATGGCCCGCACAAGTAAACAAGCTATTGATAGAAGGCGGATTTGATTTAATACTATCCATTGGTCAGGTGGTACCACACGAAGTGGTGGGAATGGCCAACTACAACAAGAATATATTTGTGGGCACCGGCGGCTTTGAAGGAATAAACAAAAGCCACTACGTGGGTGCAGTATATGGTATGGAGCGAATGATGGGAAAAGCCGACACACCCGTAAGAAAGATATTCAACTACTCGTCAGACAATTTTGCGGCAGATATGCCAATATTATACGTACTAACAGTAGTGGGAGTAAACAAAAAAGGCAAACAGCAAACCTATGGTCTGTTTATTGGAGACACGTTAGAGGTATTTGACGAAGCTGCAAAACTATCACTTGAAGTAAACTTTGAAATGGTTGAAAAGCCGCTCAAAAAAGTATTAGTGTGGCTAGACCCTACAGAGTTTAAAAGCACATGGCTGGGCAATAAAGCAATATACAGAACCCGAATGGCCATTGCCGATGACGGAGAACTAATTGTATTGGCCCCTGCATTGAAGGAGTTTGGAGAAGATGCCGAGATAGATAGATTGATTAGAAAATATGGATACTTTGGCACAGAGCAAACTCTAAAAGCCACAGAAGAAAACGAAGAACTTGCAAACAACTTGGGCGCAGCTGCTCACTTGATTCACGGGTCATCAGAAGGACGCTTCAGCATAACCTACTGCCCCGGCAAGCAAGAAGGCAATATCACTAAAGAAGAAATAGAGAGTGTGGGCTTTGAATATGCAGACATCGATGAGATAAAAGAGAAGTATAACTTTGAAAATCTTGAAGAAGGTTTTAACATATTACCAAGTGGCGAAGAGATCTATTATATATCAACTCCAGCATTGGGATTGTGGGCATATAGAGATAGATTTGAATTTTAACATTTGAAACATAAATGCTCTCAATGACTGTACTACAGACACTTTAAGCCTAATCCATGAAAAACATTTAGCTAAAACGATACTATCCAAAACGTTAAAGACCTAACAATATTTTATTTTTTTATTTTATTTTCTCATATTTGCACCCGGAAGATTTACAACAGGCAGGTTACATCAGTAAAATCGTTAATATATTTTATTTTTAAATAGAGAAAATGAGAAAAACATTACTATTTTTTATCGTCATTGTGTGCACGACCACACTATGGGCAACACGAAAAGAGATTCAGCTAAACAACAACTGGCTGTTTCGCTATTCGTGGCAAGTACAAAAAAACTCTGAAGAGAGAGTGGACTTACCCCACACCTGGAATGCACAAGATGCACTATCAGGAAAACAAGACTACTTTAGAGGCATGGGTAACTACAGAAAATCACTACCCGTTTCAGAAGATTTGAAAGGAAAGAGAATCTATCTAAAATTTGAAGGTGCAAACACAGTTACCAATCTTTTTATCAATCAAAAACATGTGGGCGAGCACAGAGGTGGATACGGTGCCTTTGTATTTGACATCACAGACTTTGTGGATTATGGCAAAGACAACGAAGTGTTGGTAAGAGTAAACAACTCACTTCAACTAGATATCATGCCACTTCTGGGCGATTTCAACTTCTATGGAGGTATCTATCGCGATGTATATCTTGTTATTACAGAGCCTGAGCACATTTCACTTACAGACTATGCCTCACCTGGTGTGTATCTGATACAAGACAATGTTACGGACAAGAAAGCAGAAGTGACAACCAAAGTGATGCTTAGCAACTATGACACCAACAAAAAGGCAACCTTGACTCTTAATGTTACAGATGGCAATAAAAACATAATCTCTAAAACAGAAGAGATTGATTTGCCAAAAGGAGAGAACAACAGTCACAACATAAGCTTCACAATAGACAACCCAAGACTGTGGAACGGGAAGAAAGATCCATTTATGTACAGCGCCGAAGTTACACTTAGCGTGGATGGCGTAGTTAAAGATAGAGTAACACAGCCACTGGGACTAAGATACTACCACACTGATGCTTCAGAAGGTTTCTTCCTGAATGGAGAACACATCAAACTTAGAGGTATATGCCGTCACCAAGACAGAGCCGAGGTGGGTAATGCTCTACGCCCTGAGCACCACGATGAAGATATGCAGATCATTTTGGATATGGGTTCTAATGCTATGCGCTTGGCTCACTATCCACAAGCATCCTATTTCTATGACCTTGCCGACAAAAACGGACTTATTGTTTGGGCTGAGATTCCATTCATTGGCCCGGGTGGTTATGCAGAGCGCGGATATGTAAACCAACAAAGCTTTAGAGACAACGGAAAAGAGCAATTAAAAGAGCTTATCCGTCAACACTATAATCATCCTTCAATCTGTATGTGGGGATTATATAATGAATTGAAAACTGAAGGCGACAGCCCCGAAGAGTATATAGCAGAACTAAATGCATTGGCACATCAGGAAGACCCAACACGTCCCACTGTGGCTGCAAGCTTCTTGGGCGACGACAATCCGCTTAACCAACATAGCGACATGATTGCCTGGAACAAATACTACGGATGGTACGGTGGCAGCTTTGATCACATGGGAACATGGGCCGATGGTTTTCACAAGAAGTTCCCTGAATACAAATTAGGAATTAGCGAATATGGCGCAGGAGCAAGTATATATCACCAACAAGAAGAGCTAAAGGCAACTGTGGCTACAAGCTGGTGGCATCCCGAGAACTGGCAAACTGCTTATCACGTAGGCAACTGGAAAGCAATTAATGAACGTCCATTTATCTGGGGTTCTTTCATTTGGAATCTGTTTGACTTTGGTGCTGCACACAGAACTGAAGGTGACAGACCTGGTATCAACGACAAAGGACTAGTAACATTTGACAGAAAAGTAAAGAAAGATTCATACTATTTCTACAAAGCAAACTGGAATAAAGATGAGCCAATGGTTTATATATCAGAAAGACGTAACACACTGCGTGGCAACGAGGTTACATCAATCACTGTGTTCACAAACTTTGCAGATGCAGAACTGTGGGTGAACGGCAAAAACCTTGGCAAACAATCAGCTGATAATTACGCAACTATCACATGGGAGAATGTGAAGCTGCAATCGGGAAGTAATACTGTGGAGGTAAAAGCAGGAAATAAGAAAAATGTGATTACCGACAAAGTTGTATGGACATATAACGAAAACTTAACTACAAAATAAAAATTAATGCCTATAAGGCGATTAAATAAAAATAAACACAAAAAAAATATCAAAGTGCTTGGAGTAAAAAAAGCTCCAAGCACTAAACTAAAAAACTCAAATTTTCTAAGTCTAAATTAATTACAATGAAAAAAAACTACATTTCATTCCTTAAGAAGATGTCAATAGGGCTGGTGCTCGTATTCACATCTATGGGTAGCGTAATGGCTAACTCAAAGACGGCGACTGAGAGTGGAGCTACATCTAAGGCTCAACAAAATAAAATAACCGTAAGGGGTATTGTTGAGGACAAAGATGGTTCTATTATCGGCGCAAATATTATTGAAAAAGGTACAACTAACGGAGTAGTAACTGACTTCGATGGTGCTTTCTCTATTTCTGTGGACGCAAACGCTACTCTGGTAATCTCATATCTTGGATATGATACACAAGAGATTGCTGTGAACGGCAGAACAACTATCAACGTTACTATGAGTGAAGATACAAAAACTCTTGACGAAGTAGTAGTGGTTGGTTATGGAGTTCAAAAGAAAGTAAACCTTACAGGATCAGTAGCTAGTGTAAACTTTGACGAGTTGGCACAATCAAGACCTGTCACAAGTGTTTCATCAGCTCTTGCCGGAGTACTACCCGGTGTATCTGTGATGCAAGGATCAGGACAACCCGGATCTGACGGTTCAACCATCAGAATTAGAGGTATCGGAACATTTAATGACTCTGCACCACTTGTTATCATTGACGGCGTAGAAGGTGTAATGGATGCAGTTAGCCCATTAGATATTGAAAGTATTTCAGTACTTAAAGACGCAGCATCGGGAGCTATCTATGGTTCGCGTGCAGCTAATGGGGTAATTCTTATTACAACCAAGAAAGGTAGCAAAGGTAAAGTTAATGTAAATTATTCAGGACGTATTTCAGCAGCAAGACCAACAAACCTAATTAATCAAGTAACTGACTATGCTGACTATATGGAATACATGAACGAATCATTTACAAACATTGGACAAAACCCTCACTTTGCACAGTCAACTATTGACCTGTGGAGAGAAAAGGCCAAAAACCCAAATGCTCTAAATGAGATAGGAGTACCCAACTATGTTGCATTCCCTAACACAGACTGGCAAAAAGCTATCTTTACTAACGGACTTGTGCATGACCACAACGTATCATTGAATGGTGGTGGTGATAAGATGAGATTCTTATTATCAGCAGGATATCTTGAAAATGAAGGATTGGTAGAAAACACAGGTATCAAAAAATACTCAATGCGTGTCAACCTAGAGGCAAATCCTGTAGAATGGCTAAAAGTTGGTACCAGAACATTTGCTTCACAAGAAGACAAAGATCCTGGTAACTTCTCTGACGCTAACAACTATCTTCGTCAAACCACACCGGGTCTATACCCAAGATGGAATGGCAAAAATGGTTTCGCTGAAGCACCCGAAGAGAGTGCAACAGCAAACAGCTTGTTCTCATTCCTAAACAATAGAGACGGACAACTTAAAAAGACTCGTATCAATACTACCCTGTTCAATCAAATCACATTCATCAAAGGCTTGACATGGGATTTCAGCTTGAACTACCAACGTAGATGGGACGAAGAAAGAACATGGACAAATGGCGCCGCAGGCGAGAAAGTAAAACATAGCAACGGAGTAGTTATGAGCCCTGCCACAGATCCATCTCAAATGAGTACATCATTTTATGATTATGGAAACTGGCAATATACAATTGACAACATCATAAACTACAACAACACGTTTGGAGATCATGATGTAAGCGGACTTCTTGGATATACTGAGAACTATTATTATCAATACACAAACAGCGCAAGCAAAAAAGGACTTATCGATCAAAATATTAATGTACCGGGCGCAGCTACTGAAATGATTAGCATCGGTGGTTCATCTACAGACAGAGCAAGCCGCTCATTCTTTGGTAGAGCAAACTATGCTTATAAATCAAGATACTTGTTGGAGCTAAACTACCGTTATGATGGTAACTCACGCTTCCACAAAGATTTTAGATGGGGTGGATTTCCCGGATTCTCTGCAGGATGGAGATTATCAGAAGAAGAGTTTATGGAAGGGACCAGAGACCTTATTGATAACCTAAAGATTCGTGCATCATATGGAGAACTAGGTAACGCAGGTGGTGACAATATTGGAAACTACGAATATCAAGCAACTTATGGCTTGACCAACTACAGTATTGGCGGATTGCAAAATCAAGGTCTTGCATCAACTATGATTGCAAACAGTATGCTAACTTGGGAATCTGTTGCAACAACAGATATTGGTTTCGACCTTAATATGTTGAATAATAGATTAAGCTTCGAGTTTGACTATTACAACAAAAAAACTACAGGCATTCTTTACAGACCCAACATATACTTGACAATGGGTATGCAAAGTGCACCAAGATTGAACATTGCAGAACTAACCAATAAAGGTATCGAGATAAACGTAGGCTGGCAAGATAGAGTAGGCGATTTCAGCTACCATATTTCAGGAAACGTATCATACAACCACAACGAAATCACTAAGTACAAAGGTGAGCTACAAGCAGGTTGGGTAACAGATGGCGAAGGAAATAAAGTTTGGAAATCAAACATTGGTGATGTATCTACAGGAGGAACTTCAAGAAAGATTGAAGGCAAAATGAATGATGAGTACTATCTACTGGAAGTATATAAAGGTACAGGAAAAGGATACCAAGCTGATGGTATCAAAGGTGGTCCTGCTGACGGTATGATTCGTACCGAGCAAGACATGGACTGGCTAAAGGCTATGATTGCAGAAGGATACACATTCTTACCAAACAGAACAGTTGGCAAAAACAAAATATGGTACGGAGATCATATCTATGCAGACTCTAACGAAGACGGTATTTATGGTGGAGCTGACGACAACAAATTCCAAAACTACTCAAGTGCACCCAAATTCATCTTTGGTGCTCAAATTGGTGGAAGTTGGAAAGGTATAGACGTATCAACAAGTTGGGCAGGAGCTAGCGGACGTAAGATCTATTGGGGACCATCAACAGGTTACAACAACTCATCAATGAGAGTTGGAGTTGCTCTAGGAAAAGATATAGCTGACAATCACTATTTCTACGATCCTGAGAATCCAAATGATCCAAGAACCAATACAACTGCAAAATACTCACGTTTAGTAAACGGTGAAAGCGGTTACCAAAGTAATATGGGTGGTTCTACATTATATTTATTCAATGGCGACTACTTGAAACTAAAGAATATTACTGTAGGATATACGTTCCCAAAACATATAGCTAACAAAGTATATACACAAAACATTCGTATGTATTTCTCAGGTGAAAACTTATTCACATTCACTAAGTTCCCGGGCCAAGACCCTGAGCTTAACTCACCTGCAACTTATACTTCAACTAAGCTTCTTGCTTTTGGTTTAAATGTTACATTTTAAATAGAATATAAAAATGAGAAATTTAAATAAGATATTAATACTAATTGCAACCACTGCAATACTATTTGGTTGCAGAAATGATTTAATGGACACATATCCATACGACTCTATCAGCTCGGGGAATATGTGGAAAACAGAGAATCTAACCGACAAAGGAGTAATGGGAATTTACTCAGCACTAAGATACAGCAACGTAGGCTCCGGCTTATACGTATTTGACTGTTGGGGAGTATCATCCGACTGTAGAGACCCAGATCATGCCATGCTTCAAGGAAATGCAACCACTGGAAACGGACGATTTAGCGATTACTGGAAACAGCACTATGAAGGAATTCACAGAGCTAACGATGCTATTGCAAATATTCCAACATCACCGGTGGCAGAAGCAAAACAAGCAAGACTTATTGCTGAATCAAAATTCTTAAGAGCATTCTTCTATTACAAACTTAACATGGTTTACAGAGGCGTACCTCTATACTTAGAGCCAATAGAGCTAGAAGAAGCTATAAGACCAAGAGATACAGAAGAAAACATTTGGAATGCCGTTATCGACGACTTGACAGATTGTATCAATGAGCCAAATCTTCCAAACCGTTACGAGAAAGGTGACGTAAACTTTGGTAAGATAACCAAATCAGCAGCATACGCACTGAGAGGTAAAGTGTATCTATGGACCAAAGAATGGGCAAAAGCAGAAGCAGACTTCAAAAAAGTAGGCGAACTAGGCCATGACCTATTCCAAGGAGGGTACAAACAACTGTTTAAAGAGCAAAATGAGCAAAGTGAAGAGATGATCTTCTCAGTTCAAAACATTGGCTTGAGCGGATATGGTAACGATATGAGCTTTAGATACGGATCTCGTGTTACATTTGGTTCATGCTGGAACACATATCTTGTAAATACTGACTTCGTTGATTCATATGAGTTCAAGGATGGTCGCCCATTCAACTGGGATGACGTAATTCCCGGATACAACAGCATGACTCCTCAGGCAAGATCTGTATATTTCTTCAGAGACAACATGACTCAGGATGAAATCAACAAGATGACAACCGACCAAGGCGCTGACATGTCTAAATATCTTCCTAACGGAAATGAGGAGCGTATCCTACAAGCATATAACGACAGAGACCCTCGTCTATTGGCTTCAGTTATTACTCCTTACTCACAATATGATGGTGCTAACGGAGCTAACAACTACACCTACACACTAAGATGGCCATATCGCGGTTTTGACACTGCCGAGCCATTCGACGTAAAAACAGATACAAACAACAGATTCTACTATCTGTTTAGAAAATTTGTTGCAGAAGGTGCAAGTGAAATTCCTAACAGAGAATATTCTCCAATTGACTACCCTGTTATCCGTTATGCTGACGTTGTATTAGGACTAGCAGAAGCCCTAAATGAGCAACCAGGCAAAACAGACGAAGCCATCAAATACGTAAACATGGTTCGCGAACGTGCAGGAGTAGCTCTTCTTAATAGCAATGAGCACACACAGGTTACTGGTCAAGACAACCTACGTGAGCGTATTCGCAACGAAAGAAGATGGGAATTCAACGGAGAAGGCGTAAACTACTTCGACGAAATCAGATGGAAAACTTGGGAGGATTCTAAATTCTTTGAAGGCTCAGGCCTAAAACAAATTTGGGGTCAAACTCAATACAGCTACTCATGGGGTGGAGACCATTACTACAAATGGGCAGTACCACGTGCTGAAACAGAAATGAATAGCGATATAACACAAAACGAAAAATGGCTTTAATATATAGCTATTAAATATTTTGGGGTCGCCTCTATCTAGAGACGACCCCAATTTTTTTATCAATAACGTTGGATACCCTACCCCGCAACGTTCGTCTTAATACCCAACTCTTCTACTTTAGAAGCAATGGCCTTAAGCTCATCGACAGATATCTTTTCTATACCTTTTGCGGGCGTATTTCTGTCAATGGTATAAATCATCACCTCGCGCGGATTAATCTCTTTAATAAGCTCTAACCAGGCCAAAACCTCAACGTCAGATGTATTGTCAAACTTAGCACCTTCAAACTCGCCACGGATAAACATAGTTTGAATAATAATATCATTGCCAAACCTCTTATACTGATTCACCTGATTCCTCACAGTATATGAAGGAGCATTGGGCCTGTCGATAAGCTTGACCGTGGCATCAAAAGCCGAGTCAAGCTTCAGAATATTATTATCAACCTTTTGAAGAGCACGAAACACAGAGTCCTTAGATACATGTAGCCCGTTAGTCAGCACACTAATTTTAGAATCAGGAAAAAACCTGTCCCTAAGCTCAATAGTATCATCAACTATCCCCTCAAATTCGGGATGCATAGTAGGCTCACCATTGCCGGCAAATGTAATAACATCCAGCGGCTTCTTCTCATTTGTCAGCTCCGTCAGTCGGCTCTCCATTGCCGCCTTCACATTATCTCTCGTCGGAAGCTTTGTCTTAGTCCTAAAGTCCTTATTAAAGCCACATTCGCAATATATACAATCAAAAGAGCACAGTTTGCCATCATATGGAAGAAGATTCACCCCCAATGACGACCCCAACCTGCGGCTATGAATTGGGCCAAATATTATTTCACTAAAAAGTATGGTTGACATAATAGAGGTTACTATTACTCTGTTTCTAACTCTTCTAAATCCTTATTTTTTAAGATAGGAACTTCACGTTTCACGCTTTGGCTCAGCGAAATCATGGTTTCGGTAGCCACCACACCCGGAATTTCTTGAATGCGATTATTAAGAAGATCCATCAGGTGCTCATTATCTTTTGCAAAAAGCTTAATCAACAAAGTGTAAGGACCAGTAGTGTAGTGACATTCTGTTACCTCGGGAATTTTCTCAAACTCAGGCACCACGTCCTTATACATTGAGCCCTTTTCAAGCTTAACACCGATATAGGCATTAGAAGCAAAACCCAATACTTTGGGGCTGATATGATATCCTGATCCTGTGATAACATTATTTTCTACCATACGCTGTACACGTTGATGAATAGCAGCTCGCGACACGCCACATTGTGCAGCAACATCTCTAAAAGGGATGCGAGCATTTTGAGAAATTATCTCCAAAATCTGCCTGTCAAGCTTGTCAATTTTTTCCATAATAATGTTTTTATAAATTATGTTCCAAAGATAATAAATTGGCAATTAAAAAGTATCATTTTGAGATACAATAACATGAAAAACCTTACTTTATGCTCAAAAAATAGGCGATTTAGTAATATAATCTTACAAAATGAAATTTAGAGATAAAAACTCAGCTAGTTTAAAATCGAAGGGAGTAGTGATTTTTATGTTCACTTGGTCGCCCTCCACCAGCTTAATTTGCACACCGTCGGCACTTGCCACAGAGGCATCATCAGTAAACAATTCTGAGTATGGCGCGGCATAAGCATTCTTCAGCATATTGGTAGGAAACACCTGCGGAGTTTGCACTATTCTAATCTTTGTTCTGTCAAAAGGCTCACTCTCATATCCCACCATCACCCTAACGCTGTTGGTCTCCTCTATCACCGGTATAATACCACACTGAAATGAGTATGCCTCGTCAAAGCACTTCTCTATAACCCCTATTGGAACAAAAGGGCGTGCCGCATCATGAACCCCCACAATATCACAATCATCATCCACAAGCTGCAGCCCATTGCGAACAGAGTGAAACCTAGTCTCCCCGCCCACTGCCAACTTATGCTCTATATCAAACTCATGATACTCACACATCTCTTTCCAATACGAATCATAGCCCTCGGGCAATACCACAATGATATCCAGGTTACTGTCATATTCATAAAAGGCATCAATAGTCATCATCAAAACCGGATTGCCGGCTATCAGCTGAAACTGCTTTGGCAAGTCGCCCCCGGCTCGCAGTCCCTTGCCCCCCGCCACTATTATTACGCTCTTTTTATACCTATCCTTACTCATGGCATTTCATCAAGTAGTTTTTGCAATTCCTCGTCAGTAGTTGTCAGTTTCGTCTTGCAAAAGCTAATCAAAACTGATGCCCTTTTCACCTTGTCGGTCAACTCATCCACATCAAGGTTGCCAAGCTCTATCGCTTTCACTATTTCCTCAAGCTCCGCCTTAGCTTTCGCATATGTTAGTTTAGATTCACCCATTTTATTATTATAAATTATGTTTGTTTGCAGCTATTTCCTAGCCTTGTATTATCGATTCAATCTCCCCGTCGCGGAATATAGTCTTAATCTTATCATCAGCCTTAAGACCCTCCGGCGATTTAATAATCTTGCCATCCTTAAGCGTAAGTGTATAGCCACGCTTCAATATATTATCAGGCGACACCATCTCGTTATATTGCTCCTTAGAGGCCAGATAATGCCTCTCATCAGAAATAATCTGTTTCACGTAATGCCTCAACAAGAACTGATGATGCTCAATCTCCGACAACTCATCCTTAGAAAAGCTTTTTGATGAATGAACCAGCGTTCTAGATAAATCATAGATATGCTTCTGCTCCCTCTCAACCATAGCCCCACTAAGAGAAATCAAACTCTGCTGAAGCTCCGCCAATTGAGCAGCCGAAGCACCAATCCTACCAATAAGAAACTCAGCCGCAGCGGTAGGAGTCTTAACTCTTGTGTGAGCCACCTCATCAATCACGGTGAAGTCGCGCTCATGCCCAATTCCGCTAATAATGGGAAGAGGAAACTGAGCACAGTTGGAAGCAATTTCGTAAGAATCAAATCCACTCAAATCCGAAGACGCGCCACCACCACGAATTATAACAACAGCATCAAAACTGTCATGATACTCATATATCCTGTCCAGTGCCGCTATCACAGAGCTCTCGGTTCGGTCGCCCTGCATTATGGCGGGAAACAGCTTCACATAAAACGAAAAGCCATAACTATTATTCATAAGCTGATTACTAAAATCCTCATATCCCGCAGCAGTGGGCGAAGATATAACAGCAATACGATTGACCAACTCGGCCATTGGCAACTCCTTATTCAGATCCAACACCCCATCAGCCTCAAGCTGTTTTAGTATTAATAATCTATTTCTGGCTATTTCGCCCAATGTAAAAGAGGGATCAATATCCACTACCGACAATGAATAGCCATACAACTCATGAAACTCAACAGAAACACGCACCAACACACTCAAACCCGAAGTAAAACTTTGCCCCGTTTGCTGTTCAAAATATGATGAAAGCAGCATAAACGTATTAGACCAAATAACACCTCTGGCACGTGCCACAATATTTTGAGTTCGCGCATCCTTCTCAATAAACTCCAGATAGCAATGCCCATTCTGATTGCGTCGCACATCACTAGTCTCAGCCCTCACCCAATACGAATCGGGCAAAAAGCTGTTAATAGCATTTCTAACCTGACCATTTAATTCAGAAAGTGATAAAGATAAATCGCTCATAGCTTATAAATTAAATCTGACAGTCCTTTGCATCTCCGGGCCGGTAACAATAAAGTATATACACTCACTCTGTCTGCCCAACACATCACTTATCATAAACGTATAGTTATCATCCATCATTATTTGCTGAGACAAAATATCACCCTTATCATCCAGCATAGTAGCCATATAAACTTTAGACTCAAATGTAGCCTCCAATAATGAAAGATTGAAATTCAAATCATCACTCCTCTCTATTCTCTCCACACCATCATCATACACCCTGTCCGAAACAGGCAAAGACTCAAGCACCTTTACCATAGCCACCTTAATATCCGAAACACCATTCCCAAACACTGAGTCCGGATTCTGATATCTATCACCCGATTGTATTACAATATCCAGCAGCGCGCCTCTGTTCAGGTTGGGATTGATAGACCAAAGTGTGGCAATCATTCCCGCCATAAACGGCGACGAAAAAGATGTTCCATTAGCAGGACCTACCGAGCCGCGCTGACCAATAGTCACAGTGCTTCTACCCACCGACACCACATCCGGCTTCAATCTATTATCCGCAGTAAAACCCTTAGAGCTAAATCCTGCAATTTCTCCACTCGAATCCACAGCACCCACAGTCAACGCCTTTGCAGCATCGCCCGGCACAGAAATCTTTTGCCACTCCTTATTTCCTTCATTACCCGCACTGGTCACTACTATCATACCCTTATCAAAAGCCAAATCGGCAGCCTTAGACATAATAGAAGTGCGCCCATCAAGCAAATCGTGCGTATAATTCAGCTTACTATCATCAAAAGTATTATACCCAAGCGAGCTGTTTATTACATCCACACCCACGCTATCGGCATACTCCACAGCACGCACCCAATAATCCTCCTCCACCGGAAACTCAGTGGCAACCTCTTCCGATTGCAACAGATAGAAATTGGCACTATTGGCCGAACCCCTTAGCATGCCCGGAATCAGTCCATACATTGTTGAAAGAACTCTGGTGCCATGATCACTATCCACAAGCGGATTGCCATAAGGCACAAAGCTCTTGAATTCCTTAATATTTGCCCCTTCAAAATGTGGAATAACATCTACATTAGTAAACCCTGCGTCAATAACCGCAATATTCATTCCCCTCCCCGAGAAGGTGCTCTCATACAAATCCTCAGCATTATGCAGCTTAAATTGAGCATCCGAGTTTCCAAAGTCATAAGCATTGATATCAACAGAAAAGTCAACCGCCGACAGTCTTGGCCTCTCCAGCTTCAACTCTCTGCCTTCAGCACCCTTCCACACATATTTGGCGGAATCAACAAACGATAAGTTCAGAAAATTATCAATCATGGCACTATCACTCAGCTCAATCACAACAGTGCTAAACCACTTGCTATGTGAAACAACCTTCCCACCCGACAGAGAAATCAGATGAAAATAATCATTAGATATAGGAATATCAGACTGATCAATAGAAACCCCCTGACGCTGCTTTCGCTCAATAGACTGAGGGGATAAAAATTTTTCAGGATTAGAAATATTATACTCTGTGTGCCCCTTATCTTTTAGATACAACCTAAACTTATAACTCTGCGACGAATTGTGACAATAAGCAGAAAAAGAAACAAGCACCGATAGAATTGTTAACGCTATTTTATTCATTAAATTAAAATGTTATTTATCAACGCCGAAGTTAATTCATAAACTTATCCCTATTCTTCTCCCTGCGCTTCAATATCAGATGAAGAATTAGAGACAAAACAAGAGAGCCCACAAAGACACCCCAAAACTGAGTCATACTCTCCCCCATTTTCTTGTAGCGAGGATAACCAAAAATAGCCATCACCACGGCATACAAGACAAGAGCTAGAGGCAGGTATATATATTTTTTACTTCTTTTACGCATTGCATTATCTATTAAATAAGAAAAATCCACCCACCCAATATTCATCGGGCGGGATAGGATTTTAAAATACGACTTATAGTATATATTATTTTAGTTCTTCCAAAATAGCCAGAAGATACTCATATGATTTTGCTACAGCCGGTATATGCGCCGCCTCATCAGGAGAGTGAGCACCGGTGATAGTTGGCCCAAAGGAAACAATATCCAATTTGTGCTCAACTCGCGATTGAATAATACCACACTCAAGACCCGCATGAATAACATTTACGTTAGGACGATCTCCATATTTGCTCATATAAATCTTAGTCATAGTATTTAGCAGCTCCGAGCTGGCGTCTGGTTGCCATCCGGGATAATCTCCATCAAACTCAACCTTTGCACCTGCTAGGCTAAACACACTCTCTACCGACGAGCACACCCACTGCTTGCGGCTTTCCGAAGAACTTCTAACTAGCAGCTTAACATCAATTCTTTCGTCAGACGACTCCACCAATGCCAAGTTGAGCGAGCTTTCCACCACATCGGGAAACTCAGCCAACATGCTGACAACGCCATTAGGACAACCCTCCACAGCATTAATCAAAACATCCTGAATCTCCACCGGCAATAGCGATGCAGGAAGATCCACAGGCTCTGCCTTAAAGCTAATAGCACCCTCAATGCCTGCAAACTCATCTCTAAACAAGTCTTGATATTCTGCCACCAAGTCTATCAAATCTTCTGCCAATTGCTCAGGAATAGTAATAACTGCAAACGACTCGCGCGGAATAGCATTGCGCAACGAACCACCCTTGATACTTGACAAACGAGCCTCATAGTTGCTAACCACATCCTTCAAGAAACGATTCATAAGCTTATTAGAATTGGCACGACCCAAATGAATTTGAGTACCCGAGTGACCCCCCAACAAGCCGGTAAGGCTAATCTTATAAGCCACATCACCCTTTTCTATCTCCATATCGTTCTTAAATTGGAAACTGATATTCACATCCGTTCCACCTGCACAACCCACACAAAGATCACCATCCTCTTCTGTGTCAAGATTTAGCATCATTGTGCCCTGCAAAAAGCCCGGCTCTAAGCCAAAAGCCCCATCCATACCAACCTCCTCGTCAATAGTGAAAAGAGCCTCAATGGCAGGATGATTTAGCATATTATCTTCCAATAGAGCCATCATCATAGCGCAGCCCACACCATTATCAGCACCCAATGTTGTTGATTTTGCTCTCACCCACTCACCATCTACTACAGTTTCAATAGGATCTTTAGTGAAATCATGATCCACATCAGCATTCTTTTGCGGAACCATATCAAGGTGCGATTGAATAATAACGGCAGGATGATTTTCATAACCCTTAGAAGCAGGTTTTTTGATTAAAACATTACCCACCTTATCTTGCTTTGTTTCTAAGTTTAAAGACTTGCCCAACTCGATTACATATTTCGTAACCTCCTCCATCTGACCCGTTGGTCTAGGTATTTGATTAAGATCGTGGAAGTATTTCCATACACTTTTAGGACTTAAGTTTAAAATTTCTGTTGTTGACATAACTTGATTAATTTATAATTGATTTTCTTATTTGAATTATTGGTTACCTTTGTGAATCCAAAGATAAATAATTATCACCTAACTACAATGATATACGTAAGACCAAAAAAAAATCTGGGACAACATTTTCTTACAGATTCTAAAATAGCACAACGAATAGCCAACACGCTGGATGATTTTGCAACACTACCCGTTTTAGAGGTTGGCCCGGGCACCGGGATGCTCACAAAGCACCTCATAGACAAAACCGACAAGCTAAAGGTTGTTGAAATTGATACCGAATCGATAGAGTATTTAAAAATCAACTACCCCCAATTAGAAGGGAAAATAATAGAGCAAAACTTCCTCACGATGAACTTTAGGGAACATTGGGATGGCCCATTCTGCGTCATAGGCAATTATCCATACAACATATCATCTCAAATATTTTTTAAGGTATTAGATAATAAAGACATCATCCCGTGCTGCACGGGCATGATACAAAAAGAAGTTGCAGAAAGAATGACAGCATCTGCAGGATCAAAAACGTATGGCATATTAAGCGTATTGATGCAGGCATGGTATGATATTGAGTATCTGTTCACGGTAAACGAAGGCGCATTCAATCCGCCACCCAAAGTAAAATCAGCAGTCATACGTCTTTTCAGAAACGATCGCAAACAGCTAGATTGCAATGAGTCGCTATTTAAAGCCATAGTGAAATCAACCTTCAATCAGCGTCGCAAAATGATACGCAACTCCATCAGAGCAGTAGTACCCAAAGACACACTGCTACCCGAACATCCATTACTAACAAAACGCCCCGAGCAGCTCACCATTTCTCAGTTTGAGCAACTTACAAATTGGATAGAGAGCCTAAAGTAAAATAAAAGGGACTGCCTAACAAATAGACAGTCCCTAACTTTATTATCCAACTTGCCGATAACGAAGTTGTATGAAAAGTACTAAGATATTTTCTTATCTTTCTCCTCTTCGTTATTCAAGTTTGGATAACCTTCCTCTTCCAGCGCTTTTGGTATATCAATTTTCACCGTCTTTGGCAAAGCCTCAGCTGTTTTTGGCAAAGCCTCAGCAGGTTTGTTGATATCACCTTCGGCAGGCATAGTAGCCGGGACGATTACTGAATTATCATCAGTCACCATATGAATAGCAGCAGCCGTTTTGATTATTGCACCCTCATTTTCAAGCTTGGCTTGTTGGCGAAGTGTTTTAGCGCTCAATACAGTCACGCGAACTCTGTTAGACTCTGCATTTAGAGCTCTCACCAAACTGTGGCACGACTGAGGATTGACGCTTGCATGAAACGAAATTGAGTTCATAAGCATCTTAAGATTATATAGCGAATCACGCTTAACATTATGTATATCAACATCCGGAGCATTTTCACCTCCCCACAATACTGATCGTTGCCCATAAACACTAATGTAGTTATCGTTCAACTCTATCAGTTCATTAACCTCCTTCTGCAGGTGCAGCGCCTCTACTGCCTCCACAAATTCCATTTTTCCTGACACATTTTCCTGAAACTCCTGCAAGCTTCTAGTCACACCACGTCTTCTACCATAAGGCAAAATAGTGGAGTGAGCTCTAAACCACTTATCCAGTAGTTTTGCATGTTTCAGAATATTGGTGTCGGAGCTTAATAAATGTGATGTGGTTACGCTTTTCACATGTCTAACCGACTTAATTCTCAACTCGTGAATATTCTGTATCTCAGGAGTTAGCTCATTACCCATAATCTTACGCTTAACCTCATTAAGCTGTGAATAATTTGCGACAACTCTATCTAAAGCAGTTTCAAAGTCACTGCTATCGATACTGTGATTCACTTCGTTGATAACTTTTATTACGTCAGAAAAAAACGTAATATACTCGCCCATCGGCAATTCTCTAATTTGAGAAAAATGTAAAATTCTCTTTGTCATTTTTTTTTGTTTTTAAAATTATTGTATGTGTCATTATTGTTGTATTTTTTTAATGACAGTAAATAAATAAATATCAAACTAGGACACATATGCACTTCATTTATTAACTATTGATTTGCTTTGTCAACTACACCTCGTATGTATTAACATTTATATCTTAAAAGCATATCGTTATTAATAGTTTTTTTTGCATAGTACACCTATATACGCATCGCCAAATAGCAAATGCGCAAGAATAATTGTGAAAATTGCTGTCGTCAGGATACAATCTACCCATACGGTTTGCAATATATAATATTCACACAATAGGCCCCCTCAGGCTCAGAAAGTGATATTATATCACAAAAACATTTCATTAAAATTCTTTGATTTTCTGATCAGTCTCACTGTAAGCCATGGCGCACAACAGCTGCTGATCTACGTGGGTGTAGTTTTGGTTGTTTTAATTCTCCCTTGTTTGTTTTCTTATACGCGTCTCCTTTCTTTTGTTTAAAATCATTTCAAAATTCTATCTCAAATACCGTGCCATAACTTTTAACTGTTATGATTCTGAGACGAAATTACATTAAAGATTTGATACTACCAACTTTTCCTACAACTATTTTACGACATTTTTTCACTCTGTCATTTTGCCAAATTAACACTACCAAAACTGTCTATATGTCAGTATGGGTCGGGTTTAGTCAAATTATTTGCGAACCTCAAAAAAAGTTTTTTCGCCCCGTCCAATATTGGACAGAGACGTCAAAACTCTTTTTACAGCCCGTCCAATATTGGACGAGCAAGAAAAACCATCTAGATGTTAAGTCATGCTAACGAAAGAAGACAACAAATCTCTCAAAGGCTAACAGATGCTAATAAAAATCGCAAAAAACTCGTTTTTTGACCCCGTCCAATATTGGACGACAATGAAAAACTATTTTTACATGCCGTCCAATATTGGTTTTGCCAAAAAAAGCATGTTTTACAGGCAATTCTGCTAGTGAAATAGCCGAATGAGCTAAATTTACATCCCATTCCGTTAACAATTGACTCTAAAAAGGCACTTTTTGATGCTCGTCCAATATTGGACAACCTTGAAAAACTATTTTTGCATCCAGTCCAATTTTGGACGAGTAAGAAAATCACTTTCGACATCCTAGTCCAATTACGGACAGGTACGAAAAACATTTTTGACTGAATTTTTCAATTGCAGAGTTGTTATAAAATCATTTTTGCAAGTAAAACTAAATTGAGGGAGGTGTGAATAAGCTAATTTATGTGGCATCTTACTTATAGGGAAAATGTGTTTTGGGTGTTTTATAGGAAAACCAATGCGTGGGTGGCGATAAAATAGTACTTAAGCTATAAAAGCAAATAGCTAGAATAATAAATCATTTTCTGGCAACAACACATTTATCCTTGAGTAGGCATGAGTATGAATATTATTGGCAAAATAAAGATGCGATAAGATGTATAAAAAAAATCCGCAAGCATGAAGACCAGTCTTCAAACTTGCGGATAAATCTACAAATGCAGTCTTTGTCTATAATATCAGTCCGATATTATCAAAACGCTCATTATAATCCTGAATGGCTTTTTGGATAACAACCAATGCCTCTTCTTTGCCATAAACATGACTGATTTCTGTTTTACGCTCCTCGCCGGGCATATCCTTGTACGTTAGGAAATAGTGCTCAAGACGCTGGATAACAATCTTGGGAACATCCTCCAAGCACTGAACATGACCATAAACTGTATCATTCTTTAAAACAGCTATAATCTTATCATCAGCCTGATTGCCGTCTATCATTCTGAAACCACCGATGGGAATAGCATCAACCAGGAGGTCGCCATGAGAAAGGTCTTTTTCTGTTAGCACGCATATATCCATTGGGTCGCCATCTCCTACGATGTCGGTTCGTCCGGTTTTTTCGTTACAATAATCCCCCACATGATTTCCACAAAAGGTTTGCGGAATGAATCCATAAAGAGCGGGCACAACGTTAGAGAACTTTTGCGGTCTGTCAACCTTTAGATATCCGCTAAGTTTGTCGATCTCATACTTAACTGTATCCGTAGGCACCACCTCAATAAAAGCTATTAGCTCGTTTGGTGCATCTTTGCCAATGGAAATACCATGCCAAGGGTGTGATTTGTATCTCAACCCCATTAATCGACCAATAGGGTCGGAAAATTTGTCTGCCATAATTTATTAATTTATAATTATTTGCTTAGAGTCTATTTATATATGTATTGATAATTATTATTCGCTGTATAAAAGATACGGACGACGCTGTTCTTTAAACTGTATAACGTCGGACTGCCATTTACGTTTAATTTCTGAGGCAGATTTTCCCGCCATTATATCTTCTCGTATATAATCAACGCCAACCAGCTTCTCAAAAAAGGAGGTGAAGAACTTATCTCCCATTTGCAAATTGTGGTATGCATCAATGATATATGATAAGTCGAATCCATTTTGCCAAATATCCTTCTCGCAAGTGTTGCGCAAGTCCACTCCAAAGCATTTTTTATTTAGAAGAGGTGGATTTTTGGCACCGGAAACACTTTGGGGAGTGAAAGAGAAAGAACTACCCTTGTAGTTGGGATGTCCATATACCTGAAACGGGAAGTCGGTGCCTCGACCAAGACTTAGTGGCGTTCCTTCGAATAAACAAACGGAAGGGTATAGGTATATGGAGTGCATATTGGGAAGATTTGGTGATGGAGCAATGGGCAATTCGTATTTGGTTTGGTGTGTGTAGTTTTGGCACTCCACCACAAACAGGTCACACTCTCTACCATGTGGAAGCCACTTCTCACCATTAATCATTAGGGCAAGCTCGCCAAGCGTCATGCCATGCACTACGGGTATGGGCAGCCAGCCAACTCCCGATTTATGTTTCATATCAAGTATGGGCCCGTCAACATAAAAACCATTGGGATTGGGACGATCCAGGACAATCATTTTTGTGTGGTGTTCGGCACAGGCATCCATCAATCTAGCCATGCTTGCATAATAGGTGTAGAAACGAAGCCCCACATCTTGCAAATCAAAGAGCAGAACGTCAAATTTATTCATTTGAGTGGCCGTTGGCTTGCCGCTTCCACTGCCATAGAGTGACCAGATGGCAATACCTGTTTTTTTGTCAACTGAGCTAGCCACGTGCTCGCCTGCATCGGCAGTGCCCCGAAATCCATGTTCGGGAGAAAATATGCCTACTACATTGATATTGTTTTTTACTAATACATCTACAAGGTGTTCATTGCCTACAATGCCACTTTGATTGGTCATGACGGCAACTCGCTTGTCTTTTAACAGGGGAAAGTATTTTTCGGTTGCTTGGGCACCTACTATAACATTGGTTGCATTTGCTTTGAGCAACGAAAACAAGCTAAGTAATGTGATTAGGAGTAATGTCTTTTTCATTCTATGTCCTTTCTATTGTATTTTTGTAATTCATGCAGCTGATTAAACTCCGCTTCGAGCTGAGCTAACTCAATTTTAATCTTCTTCAATCTGTCAAGCGCCTCTATTCTCTTAGTTTCATCATCCTTGTTAGACTTTAAGACCTGTTTGGCACCTTCAAGCGTCATGCCTCGCTCTTTCACCAGGTTATAAACAAGCTCTACCTGCTGTATATCCTCTTTTGTGAACTGGCGAGAACCTCCCTGAGTCTTTTTGGGGCTTATGTTATCAAACTCTTTTTCCCAAAATCTAAGCAAGGAGACATTGACAGCAAAGTGATCTGCCACCTCCTTGGAATTGTAGTATAATCTCCGATCGTTAAACTGTATTATCCTTCTGCGTTTTGCCATATTATTATTTTCAACAAGCAATCGATATTATTGTTACAAAGATAAAGTAATTTAATAATAATGCATTGAGTAATCAAACATCTATATTGAAATAAAAACTATCCTTTGATTACTGCCAATGGAGTAAGCTCTACTTTGATTTCAACCAAATCTTGCTGCAAGGACATCACCTCTTTTATATCCTTGTATGAGCTGGGTGCTTCATCTAGGTCGCTCTTGTTTCGGATGGCGTGAATGATACCCAATTGATGCAGTTTGGATATTTCGGATTTGAGATCTAATGTTTTGCGTGCCTTGGCTCTGCTCATTACTCTGCCTGCGCCATGCGAACAAGAACTAAAAGAATCGGGATTTCCCTTGCCCACCACTAAATATGAATTTGTGCCCTGCGAGCCGGGAATCATGCCCCACTCTGCTTTGAAGGCACGTGTGGCGCCTTTTCGGTGCACTATCACCTCTTTGCCAAAGTGGGTTTCGTAGGCAGCAAAGTTGTGCGGTTTGTTTATAAAGTCGTGAAACTCTACATTGGGTATGGTATTGGTGAATGCCTCCTTAACTCGCTCCATCATTAGTTTACGGTTGTTCAGTGCAAATGCCATGCAGTAGTCCATCTCTTTGAAGTACAACTCAAAATTAGCCTCCCCTTTCAGGAAGTATGACAAGTCGGCAGGTACATCCTTGTTGCCTCTCTTTCGGGTTTCATCAATGGCAAGTTTGTGATAGTGCCCTGCTACGGTATATCCTATATTGCGAGAGCCCGAGTGTATCATTATCCAAATGTAGCCATCAGAGCCTCGCTGTATCTCTATGAAGTGGTTTCCGCCACCTAGAGTTCCTACTTGAAAGGTGGCACTTTCAAACTCTTGGATAACAATGGGGAGCTCATCCTGAAGAGGAGGCATCCAGATATCACTTTGCTTGGTGCTGTGATGCTTAAAACCCACAGGAACTAGCTTGCGGATATCACTCATGATGAGTTTTAAATCTTTGTGTGTGATATCTGATAGAGACGTGCGCAAAGAGCACATGCCACATCCTATATCAACGCCCACGGCATTGGGCACAACGGCATCACGGGTGGCAAGTATGCCACCAATGGGCATTCCGTATCCCAGGTGAGAGTCGGGCATTATAGCTATGTGGCTATAAGCAATATCGAGGTTGGCAAGGTCTTTGGCTTGCTGCAATGCGCCCTCTTCAATGTCTTTTATCCAGAGCTTAATAGGTATTTTCTCTGTTGTAATTTCTTTAACCATGCATCAAATATAAGAATATATTATTTAAAAGGGTAATGTCTTCACTATATAGAAATTATGAGTGATAGTATTATATTAATATTTGCAACATAATTAGTATATTTGCATCCTAAAATTAAGATTATATGCAAGTTGAGTGAAAACTGTGTTTTTTCTTGGCTTGCCACAATATCAATATATAAGAAATATGATGACTTCTAAAGAGATACGCCAATCGTTTATAGACTTTTTTGCTTCTAAGCAACACCATATTGTGCCATCAGCTCCTATGGTTATTAAAGATGACCCAACTTTGATGTTCACAAATGCGGGTATGAATCAATTTAAAGATGTTATTCTGGGCAACGCGCCAATCAAATATCCGCGTGTGGCCGACTCTCAAAAATGTTTGAGAGTTAGTGGCAAGCACAACGACTTGGAAGAGGTGGGACATGATACATATCACCACACTATGTTTGAGATGCTGGGCAACTGGTCATTTGGTGATTATTTCAAAAAGGAGGCCATCGCTTGGGCGTGGGAATACCTTACTGAGGTTTTGGAGCTGGACAAAACCAGACTATATGCTTCTGTATTTGAAGGTAGCCCCGAAGAGAATCTTGAGCGTGATGATGAAGCAGCTTCATATTGGGAAGAGTATTTGCCAAAGAGCAGAATCATTAATGGAAATAAAGATGATAACTTTTGGGAAATGGGCGATACCGGTCCTTGTGGTCCTTGCTCGGAGATACATATTGACTTGAGAATAGACTCGGAAAGGGAGAAGCTTGATGCCATTGAGCTTATCAATAAAGATCATCCTGAGGTTATTGAGATTTGGAATCTTGTGTTTATGCAATATAACAGACTGAGCAATGGCTCGCTTGAACCACTTCCGGCAAAGGTAATAGATACTGGGATGGGATTTGAGCGCTTGTGTATGGCTGTGCAGGGTAAGTTGTCAAATTATGATACTGACGTGTTTCAACCGCTTATCACTAAGATTTCTGAAATAACCGACAACAAGTACGGAGAGGATGATAAGAAGGATATAGCAATGAGAGTTATTGCTGACCATGTTCGTACTATTGCATTTTCTATTACCGACGGGCAGTTGCCATCAAATGCGAAGGCCGGCTATGTGATTCGTCGTATATTGCGCCGTGCTGTTAGATATGGATATACATTCTTGGGGATGCATGAGGCATTTATGTATAAGCTTGTGCCCACACTTATTGATGTGATGGGTGTTGCATATCCTGAGCTGGAGGCGCAGCAAACATTAATAGAAAAGGTGATTAATGAAGAGGAGAATTCATTCCTTAGAACTCTTGAAACCGGTATAAGACTACTGGAGAGAGAAATTGAAGGACATAAGAAGAATAATAAAAACGAATTGGAGGGAGAGATTGCTTTCCAATTATATGATACATTTGGGTTTCCGCTGGACTTGACTGAGCTTATCCTCAGAGAGAACGGGATGGATGTTGATCATGCTGCATTTGATGTGGAAATGAATAAACAAAAAGACCGTGCACGCAATGCGGCAACTATGGAAACCGGAGACTGGATAAAGATAAGAGACGGCGAGAATCAGTTTGTGGGTTATGATAAATCGGAAGAGGAGACTCAGGTATTGCGCTACCGAAAAGTAAAGCAAAAGAACAAAGAGTTCTTCCAGTTGGTATTATCAAAATCTCCGTTCTATGCCGAAATGGGTGGACAAGTAGGAGATAGCGGCTGGCTTATTGATGAGAATGGTATTAAGACTGAGATATTTGATACTAAGAATGAGAATAATCTTGCTGTGCATCTTACAAACAAGTTGCCTGAGAATATAGAAAAGACATTTACCGCTGTAATTAATAAAGATAAGCGTATTGCCACTGAGGCCAACCATACTGCAACTCACTTAATGCATGAGGCATTGAGAGAGGTATTGGGAACGCACGTGGAGCAAAAGGG
>CAZSKF010000018.1:0-24714 GCA_964607405.1 uncultured Proteiniphilum sp.
ACCAGAGTTGGTTTTTGCTTTTCCTAAAAAGATGCTAAACCATTAGTGGTTTTTAAGAACTGACCAGCATGCAAAACCAATTAATCTACTCCTATAAAGATGATCAATAATTATTTTTGGTCTTTTCAATATATCCATTTCCATTCTAATACTAGTGATTGCTTTTAAGCACATGCCAACCCTGTAGATTCATTATAATAATAATGTGAAGAATATACGCAGGGGGATTGCAACTATCTGACTCTACTTTAAATGCATCCCCTGCTTCTTCGCTTTATATGATGTCCACACTTGTAATCAGATTGATTCGCAAATTTTGCATGAAGTGAAATATAGAGAAGGGGAAATAGTGCATGCTATGTCAATATTTAGACTTAATTTTGTGTATTCAATTCAAGTTATATATAAATCAACGCTAGTGATTACTTTCAAAATAGACAACTCTAAACATCCTTTTTACAACTCATTTAAAGAGCTGTATGCAAAAAGCTTTCCTATATTTGAGCAACGAACCGATGTGCAACAGCAAATTGCATTCAACAATATCAATTATCGGCTATCTGGATTTTCTAATAATGATTTATTTATTGGATTCATCTCGTATTGGGAATTTGATAGTTACATCTATATAGAACATTTTGCCATAAATGACGTGCTAAGGGGAAGAGGATATGGTAGTCAGGTTCTAAGTATATTTAGACAATCAACTAATAAAATAGTTTTATTGTAAATTGACCCTGTGATGGACGAGATATCACGAGCCCGATTGAGCTTTTATAAGAACAATGGTTTTATTAAGAACACATATGCTCACCATCACCCTCCCTATCGTGACGGATATGAGGCTCATCAGCTGAATATACTAACTACTCATAGACAAATAACCGACGAGGAATACGAAGTATTTAATAAGGACTTAGACAACACGGTTATGAACATGAGAACATGAGTAAACAAAAAAACTCGAAACTAGACTAGCGTCCCGTTTCGAGTTTTTTATATTATTTCAAATTTTCTACTCCACTACCCTATTCTTTACATATTTCTCAAGCCATTGGTCTTGTTCCCAAAGCAGGTGCAAAACACTCTCCTTGGTTGCATATCCATGACTCTCCATTGGCAGAATAACCAAGCGAACGGGTGCGCCAAAGCTTTTGAGCGCCTGAAAGTATCTTTCGCTTTGCTGCGTGTGAGTTCCTGAATTATTATCTGCTTCGCCGTGAACCAGCAACATAGGGGTTTTCATCTTGTCTGCATGCATAAAGGGCGACATGCGGTTATATACATCCGTGGCAGTCCAATAGCTGCGCTCTTCACTCTGAAATCCAAAAGGAGTTAGGGTTCTGTTGTAAGCACCACTACGGGCTATGCCTGCGGCAAACAAATCTGAGTGCGACAACAAGTTGGCTGTCATGAAGGCACCATACGAGTGACCGCCTATTGCAACTCTGTTTCTGTCGATATATCCTAGATTGTCCAAAGCATCAATTGCCGACTTTGCATTATCTATCAATTGCTCCACAAAGGTGTCATTTGGCTGCTCATCTCCTTCTCCCACTATAGGGAACGAAGCATCATCCAATACAGCATATCCGCGTGTGACCCAGTAGATGGGGTTGCCATACGACAAATAATTAAAGTTATTAGAGTTTGAAGTGTTTTGTCCCGCACTGCTCTTGTCTTTATACTCTGTAGGATATGCCCACATTATTAATGGTAGCTTTTCCTTCTTCTCCATGTCATATCCTACAGGAAGATACAACGTGCCGTTAAGTTCCACACCATCCGAGCGCTTGTAAGTTATCACTTCTTTATGTGCTTTCTCTATGCTCTTAAAAGGATTTTGGAAGTGCGTTAGTGCCTGTGGTGCGCGTTTGTTGCGAATATTGCGGATATAATAGTTGGGATATTCAGTTGGCGACTCTATGCGAGTGATAACAGTTCCCTTTTTGCTATCTACAAATGTGATCAGATCCTCAACCTTATCAGTATATGATGATTGATAAATTCGGTTCTTCTTTAAAGTCTTCAAATCAAACTCATCGATGAAAGGAAACTGGCCCTCGGGCGTAAAGCCATCGCCAAACAAATAGATTTTAGTTCCATCCATTTTAAGGCTGTATCTTCCAAATTTATTTTTATCCATTTGTGGGGATCCAACACTGCTATATACGTCCTGATAGTTTCGGTCAACAATGATTTGTGGCTCCTTACTATTATCAGATGGATTAAAGAGATACGTCTTTGTATTTCGTGTATTCCACCAATTGTCATTTAGCAGTGCGTAGCTATCATTGCCCCACACTATTCCGGCATATCTGCCTATAGTCTTTGCCACAGAGCGAGGGGTTCCATCAAAAGGAGCAGCAAGCTCAAACACCTCATCTCTATAATCAACCTTCACTTCGGGGTCTCCTTTATCTAATGCTTCGGCCCAGAAAAGAGTAGAAGGCTTATCAGCACGCCAACTTATAGATCTTTTTCCCTCGAAAGTTGCCATAAAACCCACGGGTAGGTTGTCAAGAAGTGGTTGCTGGCTAAAATTGGTAACAAGCTCACCTTCTGATGTGTAAATATCTGTTTTATTGGGGAAGCTGTTGTATGGCACCACATACGAAAATGGATGTGACAATGTGCGTATCATAATATATGAACCATTAGGCGAGAATGATTCGCCCAGATACATATTCGCCTCTTTCCACAACGACTTGCTGCCATCTAATCCTATCTTGTATAATTCGGAAGTCATCAGAGTCTCAAAGTTGGCCTCGTCCATAGAGTTCTTAAGCAAATCTTGATACGTTCTGTTTTGTGAAATCTGACCGTCACTGGTTGACACAATTGGACCCTCCGGAATAGCTACTTTGGTGTCGATAAGATTTGGTCTGTTTTCAGGAAGAATTCTCACTAACAGCTCATTGCCATTAGTGAACCAAGTATATGGCACACCGGCATTGGCATTCAACACGGCATCCGTTAGTTTTCTAACTTGCAGAGTTTCAAGATCGGCCACCCAAAGCTCCACACCTTTTTCGGTAGTGTTGGTAAAAGCCAACTTAGACTCATCGGGCGAAAATGTTAGAAATGCTATCTGAGGATTTGCCGGCAAGCCAACAAAATCACTTAGCTCGCTATCGGTAACTTTCTTAAATCTCATATTGTTGATATACGAGATTGTACTAGAGATATTCAAATCAGGATTAATCCTCAGCCCGCCCAAGCGTAGCTCGGGTTGATTTAGCTCTTGAAGCGACTTATAGGCAGCACGATAAAAGAATAACATCTTTTCGGCTTTACTGTCCATATTCACTCCGGGTGCTCTTTCAATATCCACTAGCTCAAGTATTTCTTGAGGTGGTTTTTGATAAACTAACTTTTCTTGAGAACTAATCTGCATACTCATAATTAAACATAGTGATAATAAGAAGATAAAATTTTTCATTTGACTATAGTTTTAGGTGTTATATTTAATCAAAGCTTTTTGCTAAAAATACTGCCCGTTGCCTGTGCTGTTGGCATCACCACCATATCATTAATATTGACATGAGGTGGGCGGGAAACAACAAACCATATACAATCAGCAATATCTTTTGCCACTAAATTATCAAAGCCTTCATACACTTTGTCGGCACGCTCCTTGTCGCCATGAAACCTCACAATGGAGAACTCCGTCTCAACTGCGCCGGGACATACCTGTGTAACTTTAATATTGTGTGGCAGCATATCAATGCGCATTCCTTTGGTGATTGCATCTACAGCATGCTTAGTGGCACAATAAACATTGCCATTGGGATATACCTCCTTGCCGGCTATAGATCCGATATTAATTATATGTCCCTTCTGGCGTTCAATCATTCCGGGAGAGATGGTACGCGTAACATAAATCAATCCTTTTATATTGGTATCTATCATTCGGTTCCAATCATCCGAATCACCATCTTGAAATGTACTAAGCCCGGCAGCCAGTCCGGCATTGTTAACAAGAATATCAACATCTTTCCAATCAGAAGGAAGGTTGCCAAGATTAGAAGCTACATCCTCTTCGCTTCTAACATCAAAACACAGCGACAATACACGAACATTCATCGCCTGAAGTTTGTTTTTCAGAATATTGAGGCGATCTTCACGACGCCCTGTAATGATGACGTCAATGCCGTTTTCGGCAAAAATCATGGCAGTTGCTTCACCAATTCCGGATGTTGCACCTGTTACTAAAGCAATTTTAGACATATATGTAAATTCTTTTTATGTGAAATATTTTCAAAATTAGTGGAATAAATCGAAAGTGATAGCATTTTGTCTAATAAATAGTCTAATTTTACATTCAAATCAGGGTTTTATAATTATAATGTTATGGAAAAAGATTTTATTACAGTAAAAACATTCGCCTATCCGGCTGATGTCACAATGGTTCAATCATATATGGAAATGATGGGCATAGAAACATACATGAAAAATCTAGTTTCAAACAGATTGGCTTACACAATTGGAGGAATAGAGATGCAAGTGAAGCCTTCTGATTATGAAGCAGCCAAAAAAGCATTAATAGAAGGAGGGTTCTCAAAGCCCGAAGATTTTAAATCTTAATATTTTTAGAGTATATTACTTTTATGAGCGGAATTCACAGACTTTACAAAGCTAACAAATACAAATTTGTGCTTGTTTCATTTTTAATTATTCTTGGTGTTATACTATTCAAAGAGCTACGTATATATATGAGTAGTTTTTTGAGCGCTGCCACGCTATATGTGCTGCTAAAGAGTCAGATGTCTTTTCTTGTAGAAAAATGGAAATTCAGAAAAGGTCTTGCAGCTATACTTCTCACACTTGAGGGGCTTTTATTCTTCCTCATTCCGCTAACGGGTGTCGCCTTTTTGGTTATCGACACCGTAACGGGTATCACCATCGACCCAAGAGAGCTAATTGAAAGCGTGAATAACTTTGTGGACTCACTGGAAAGCAAATTGGATTTTAAAATATTCACACCCGAAAACTTGTCAAGCCTCCCCAAGATAGGTGGCAACATACTGCAATCACTGGGTGCAGGCATATACTCATTAATAATAAACTCAGTCTTCTCAATGTTCATCTTGTTCTACATGCTTCTTAACTACGATGAATTTGACAAGATGGTAAGAGAAATATTGCCAATGAGAGAAGAGAACAAGCAGATATTGGCAGAAGAGACTAAGCTTATCATTCAGGCAAACGCTATTGGCATACCTCTACTTGCCATAATTCAAGGAGTTTTCGCCTATTTGGGATATATGTTTTTTGGAATAGATAACGCATTGCTATATGCCATACTAACAGGATTTGCAACAATAATCCCTGTTTTGGGAACTGCATTAGTATGGGTACCACTATCACTGGGTGTTATCCTTGGCGGAGATCTTGCTTATGGAATTGGATTGGGCTTGTATGGATTATTTATTATAGGCGGTGTTGATAACGTGGCACGTCTGTTACTCCAAAAAGTCATTGCAGACATCCATCCACTAATCACAATTCTTGGGGTGATTATTGGTATTCCCATGTTTGGATTCTGGGGAGTAATTTTTGGGCCATTGTTGCTATCATTGTTTGTTCTATTTTTTAATATGTATAGACACGATTTTATACCCGGCTCAAATGCACAACCACACGTAACTACTCGTCCTAAAGCAACGGACGCAACGCCAAAAGATGCAGAAGTGAAAAAAGATATAGATAAAGAAACAGAAATTGAAGATTTAGTAATAGATAATAATACAATTAATGAAACAAATTAGATACACTTCAATGTGTGTAAAGGTTGCAGCATTTATAATGATTGTTTTGGCTGCTACCGCTTGTAAGCAAAATAACAACACTCAGTCGGATAAAGCCGACGCACTACCCTCAAACGAACTAATAAAGTACTCGAAAGGGTTTGACATAATTGACTATGACGGATATACAAAAGTGGTGATTAACAATCCGTGGGATTCAAAAACTTCAAAACCCTACGCTACATACTATTTATACAAAGAAGATAGTGAAGCAATACCGGTTGACGAGGGTGCTAAGCTACAGATACCCATCAGATCAGTAATTGTGAATACGTTTGCATACTTTGAGTTTTTGAAGCAATTGGGCGAGCTAGACAAAGTGGTAGCAGTGACAGATGCTCAGAGAATATATAATCAAAACATATTAGATGGATTGTCATCAGGTAAGATTCAAGACTTGGGTGATCCCTTCAATCGCAATATTGAAAAGACACTGATGGTGAAGGCAGATGCACTGATAAACTCAGCATATGTACAGCAAGATAATCTTAGCGAGAGGGTTCAGAAAACAGGGCTGCCCGTTATTTTTTCATTAGAATGGATGGAGACATCTCCCCTAGCTCGTGCTGAATGGATAAAGCTGATTGCTGAATTTGTAGATCAAAGAGCAGTAGCACAAGAGGTTTTTGATGATATAGAAAAGAGATACAACGACAACACTAACCTAGTGAGAGAAGCTACCGAAAAGCCATTTGTACTCTCGGGCGATAACTTTCAAGATACGTGGTATGTTCCGGGAGGAGACAGCTTTAACGCACACTTCTTTAGAGATGCAGGTGCAGACTATTATTATAGCAGCATCAAAAATACTGAAACCGGTAGCATAGGTTTGGATATCGAATCCATCCTCACCAATCTGGGACAGGCAGACGTATGGTTGGGATGCGAAGCCAATTCTTATACTGAACTTGAAAGCAAAGACAAGAAGTATATGTTGCTGAAACCGGTAAAAAACAAAAGGGTGTTTAATAATAGAAACAGAACCACTCCTTCTGGTGGCAACGACTATTATGAAAGTGCAATAGCCAATCCGGACTTAATATTGCGCGATCTCATCAAAGCATTTTATCCGGAAAAGCTTACGGAACACGAGTTTACATACATTAAACCACTAAACTAAATAGGAGCCTGAACAAATTGAAAAATAAGAACATCATTTTTTCATTTTTAATAGCACTGCTTATTGTTTTGTTTGTAGTTGACCTTTTTGTAGGCAATGCCAATATTGGTATTAAAGACTGTATAGCAGCTTTGTTTTCAACATCTAACAATGACATTATAGATGAGATTATATTCAACTATCGTCTTCCCAAAGCAATAACAGCACTTCTTGCCGGTGCGTCTCTATCAGCAGCGGGTTTATTAATGCAAACATTATTTAGAAATGCACTTGCCGGTCCCGACGTGCTGGGTGTGAGCTCAGGTGCCGGATTGGGCGTAGCCCTGCTGACACTAATGGCAGGCACATCAGCATATCCGCTAATAGAAGCAATGGGAAGCATGGCACAGGTTATAGTTGCCATAGCAGGTGCAGTTCTAGTATTATTTTTAATTCTCTTTGTGTCATCTCGCATCAACGACTCGGTAACCATCCTGGTATTGGGTATGATTTTTGGATATGTCACAAGTGCCGCTATTACAATTTTGCAAAGCTTTGCCGACCCCGATTCTCTAAAGTTATTCATAACTTGGACGTTTGGAAGCCTTAGCACCGTGACGTGGGAAAAGATGCCTATACTCGCAACATTGGTTATAGTGGGCATTGCAACTATATTTATTATTCAAAAACCACTTAACAGTTTATTACTGGGCGAAAAATATGCTATTAGTATCGGGCTTAATATAAAACAAATACGACTAACTATAATTATTATCACTGCAATAATCACTGGTGTTGTCACAGCATTCACAGGTCCTATAGCATTTGTGGGCGTAGTGGTTCCACACTTTGCCCGCACATTTTTTGGAACAGTAAATCATAAGACTATTATTCCTGCCACAATATTGCTGGGAGGTATTTTACTTATTGCATGTGATATAATATCTCAGGTACCACTTGCTAATCGCACACTGCCCATTAATGCAGTTACAGCACTATTTGGGGCACCTATGATTGTATGGATTGTACTGAAGAGGAAAAGATTATAATTAGAATCTGTTAGATATAGACAAACACAGATACCCTTATAAGGATCATCGATATCACATCATTTCATTCGACCAAGAAAAATTGTTGGTTGCAATTAAAATTTGTACCTTTGTAATACTAAATAAAAGATAACATACTAATAAACAACAATTATGAACACATTAGATTACACACAAGTAGATGCAAAAGTTGCAGAAAACGTAGCAAAAGAATTACAAGTACTTTTAGCTGATTTCCAATTATTCTATACTAACCTTCGCGGTTTTCACTGGAACGTTAAAGGTCCAAACTTCCAACAACTTCACGAACAATACGAAGAAATGTATGATGACACTGCTGACAAAGTGGACGAAGTAGCTGAAAGAATTCTTATGCTTGCACAAACTCCTGCACACAAGTTTAGCGAATACTTGCAAGTGGCAACAATTAAAGAAACTGGTGTAGTAAGCAACGCAACTGAGATTGCAAAACTAATCCTTGACAATCTTAAAACTCTTATTGCACAAGAAAGAAAAGTAATGGACTTGGCTAACGAAGGCGATGACGAAGCTACAGCAGCTATGATGAGCGACTATATCAGAGAGCAAGAAAAAACTATCTGGTTAATTGCTTCAACTTTAGCTTAATCCAAAAAATATCAGAGGCGCAAGCCTTTAGTATATAAAAAAACACCGGAAGAATTATTCTCCCGGTGTTTTTTGTATCTGTAAGTCACAATTCAATTATCTGTTGAATTGCTTGTCAATATCACCACTTCCGGAGATAGGAATTATCACAAAGCTATACTCTACGTTTGTATCCTTTGGAACAATACGATATTGTGGCTCCGGCCAATGTCCCCAACTGTTATTACCGCCTACTCCCTGCATTTTGTAGTCTATAAACAAGTCAACCTTATCGGAAGCCTTATAAGCATTTCTATGCTTCTTTTCAGGAGCTGTTCCTGCAGCTGCATCATTGTGCCAATCATCACCATTACTTATTGTTTCAAGCAGGTAGTTCGACACATTAAATTCGAAAGTATCATCAGAGGCAATCATCAGCCCTTTACCCGACTTAGTGGTTACAGCAAGCCAGCTGGCATCTATATGATGGGCATTTTCTTGAGCAAACACATACTTCTCAACCAAATCCTTAATTGGCGATTTGTATCTATCTACAAATGCAGATGTTTTACGATCGATATAACTCTCCCAAGGACCACGGCCATAATATTCAGCGTTCACAAACTGATTTGGCATTTGCATACGCATACCAACTCTAAATACTAGTGGCAGCTTGCTTTCGGTAGCATCAAAGTGATTGTCCACCTTTATCTTTCCATCATTATATATTGTATATTTCACATTCCATACAGCACCAGCTTCCGGGTAATTATATGTATAGCTAACTACAGTTGCGGCACCCTCGGTGATAGTCACATTTTCTGCTTTCAAATCTTGATAGCTAGCCTTGTGCCAAGCATCAAGTGTTTTGGGCATTCTTGCGCCATAATCATTATCCAATGGGGCACGCCAGAAGAAGGGACGAGGACCAAACGAGTCATTTATATACTCAGTACCTTTAAATTTATATGAGGTCATCACACCTGTAGCTCTATCAAAAGTAGCATTAAATCCACGTCCGCTAACTTTTATTTCACTATCTGTCTCTACAAGCTTAGCAGGATTAGCGTTACCAAGTTTAACTGACGCATAATTATTAACAACAAACTGATCGCGTGCCACAACCCATCCCGCAGGAATTAGTCGTGTATTTTGCTTTTGTTTTACATAGAAGTTAACCGTTGTTTGTGTACCGTTTTTAATCAGGTTTGCAACTCCGGGCACAACGATAATTTTTGTTTCCTGTGGAGCAACATTCTCGTTAATAGATCCTTTTTTAATCACCTTACCATTAGACTTAACCTCATATTCGATACTGTATTGGCTAAGGTCTATAAAGAAGTTTTCGTTATAGATATCAACACTACCCGTCTCGGCATCAAAGTTTTTGAACCACACGTTTTGATACACCTTACGCATCTCTTCAGTGTGAGGCTTCACTGTTCTGTCAGGATATATAATTCCGTTTATACAGAAATCACCTGCAGATGGGGTACCCTTAGCACCATAGTCGCCACCAAAAGTCCAATATTTGACACCATCTTTATCAGTTTCGGCCAATCCTTGATCTACCCAATCCCAGATACAACCACCTTGCAAAATAGGATACTTGCGAATTAAGTCCCAATATTCAGTAAAGTTTCCAAGACTATTTCCCATAGCATGAGCATACTCACATTGGATGAAAGGTCTATCTGAAGCCGGATTTTTCGCATATTCTTCCATAGTTTGTGGAGTGCGATACATAGGGCTGATAATGTCAGTATTCCACTCATTTTTTGCCTGCTCGTATTGCACAGGACGAGATTTATCACGACCTTTTATCCACAGATAAGTATGATAAAAGTTATAACCATTTCCTGACTCATTACCCAAAGACCATGTCACGATAGAAGGGTGATTCTTATCACGCTCCACCATACCAATAGTACGATTCATATGATCTTCATAAAACAATAGATTATTGGCAAGTGTTCCGCCCACTCTAAGGTCATATCCCATACCATGGCTTTCGATATTAGCCTCATCTATTACATAAATACCATACTCATCAGCAAGTTTATAAAACAACTCAGGTTGTGGGTAGTGAGAAGTACGTGCTGTATTCACGTTATATTTACGGAATAATTCAAAGTCTTTACGCATTATTTCCTCTGTAACATAGTGGCCTGTGTGCTCATCATGCTCGTGAATATTTACACCCTTCACCAATACAGGCTTACCATTCACCAAAAACTGTGTACCTTTTACTTCGGCAGTTCTAAAACCAACTTTAATAGCTGTTGCCTCGATTGTCTTATTATTGTTATCTTTTATCTCTAAGGCCAAAGTGTATAGATTAGGCTCCTCAGCCGACCACTTTTGAACCTCCCCAATCTCTTTATCAAAACGAATTTCATTACTGCCATTTGCAGATTTAAATTCAGAAGAAACAACTTTTCCGGTATTATCAGACAAGATATAACCAACGCTATATTCAGCATCTGATGCTACTTCAATATCCAGTCCAAATACACCATCTTTATATTCCTCATCAAGACCGGCATGAACAAAGAAATCCACTAGGTGTGTTTTAGGACGGGCATAAACATACACGTCACGCTCAAAACCACTTATGCGCCAAAAATCCTGACACTCCAGATAAGTAGCGTCACTCCAACGATGTGTTTGTACTGACAAAACGTTTTTACCAGTCTTTGCTCTTCCTGTAATATCAAAACGTGCAGGCAATTTACTGTCTTTACTCATACCCACAAACTCTCCATTCAGATAAACATACGACACACCTTTTATACCATCAAAGCTAACAATGATATCTTTGTCTCCCCATGAAGCAGGAATATCAAACTCCTTCCTGTACGTACCGGTAGGATTGAACTCTTCAGGAACAAATGGTGGATTTGGTCTATCCCAAAAAGGAGGGTGCCCCCATGATGTGAACTCATATGTTGCATTCACATAAATAGGATCTCCAAAACCCTGAACCTCCCAGTTACCCGGAACTTTTATATCACTCCAGCCCGAATCATCAAAGCCAAGCTCATAAAAGCCATCCATTGGTCTCTCATTAAACTTTTCAACATAATTGAATTTCCATGTACCATTTAGTAGAATAAACTCATCTCCCTTTGAAGAGTATGGAGCTTTAACAGCACTATCCACATCCTTAAATGAAAAGAAACTAGCTCTTGCAGGTTCTTTGTTGATGTGGACCAACTTCGGATTGGTAATCTCCGAGTATCGATCTTTTTGATTTTGAGCTTGCAGGATACTAAAGCTCATGGCTATCAGTAAGCCAAAAAATAAACATCGCTTCATGTTATATAAAATTTATAATGTGATAAGTGCAAAGATAAGATAAAAGACAAGATAAGTGTATTACATAAACTTATAATTTCACGGCAAATCTAAAATGATGTAATACAACATATAATCACTTGGATATATAACAAAAAAAAGAGACCGCTTTAAAAATTAAAGCAGTCTCAAACAGTGTTTAATGAATTTGCATACACATTTTCAGTATATACAATGCTATTTAAAATTGTAGAGTTTTTATTGTATGACTACACTTAAAATGTTTTTATATTAAAACAAAATACTTCAAAACATGAATTCATCCTAAAATGTCAGAAACAGAAAACTCCATCAAAGCCACCCTAAGACGACAACATTTGCCTTAAACTGGAAAAAGAATTATTTTTAATTGATTATACATCGGCAAATTTAAGCCCCAAGTTTGGAAGCACACAAATCAAAAAAATTAACAAGCAGTTATGATCACCTTACTTTTTTAAGCTTGCAATTTTTATTTGCTAATTTCTTAGCATGAGAACAGAAATATAAAAACATGAATTGAACAACTCAATTTACTATTCAACAGTATTGTATTATTATCGACTATTTTATCATATACTAAATATATAAAGAAACAAATTTAGCATCTCACTATAATTAAAATTCAATTTGCAATTAATTTAATGGTTAGTATTGTGGTGAGGTGATGATAATAGTCATAATCACTAATAAATATGTACACAATATCAAAGAACACATTTCTGAAAATCCGAAAATAAGCAATAAAGATTAAGCTATTTATTTATCACCTATCTTCGTTTGCAAATATAATATACTATGCAAATATTTCACTATGAATTTTGTTAATTAACATTGTTAAATAAGAGTATTTAACAAGGGTATTTAAAGAACTTAATCACCTCACAGGTAATATATTTTATCACCTAGCATAGATAAGGTGGATTGAATCTATACTACACTGTAATTACTCAAATTTTATTGACTTGGCCGGGGTTATTTTTGCCACAAGATAAGAAGGTCCCAACATCATTAATAACGACACAATTAATGTGGCAATATTAAGAAGAATAATATAAATAGGATTTAAATCGATAGGCACAGCTGCAAGATAATACACCGCCGGATCGAGCTTAAAGACTTGAAAGTTTTTTTGCACCACGCAAAATATCAGGCCTATAATATTTCCCCAAATCATACCCTGCCCTATCAAAAAAACAGATAGATACAAAAACACTTTGCGGATACTAAAATCTCGCGCACCCATAGACTTTAGCATACCAATCATATTAGTTCGTTCCAAAATAATAATGAGTAATCCTGATATCATAGTAAATCCTGATACTAATGTCATTAGTGCCAATATCACCCATACATTCATATCCAGCAGTCCTAGCCAGTTAAATATCATAGGGTTTATATCCTTTATAGAACGGGCATAAAGATTATTGCCTAATCTGTCTTTCTGCGAAACCACCGAGAAGAACAGCTCTTGTGTAGTCTCATCTAGCTTCCCAAAGTCGTTTAACAGTACTTCAATTCCTGTGGCCATATCATCATCCCACTTGTTGAGACGGGACAATACATCAAAGTCAACAACTGCAAACAGCTTATCATAATCTTCAAAATTGGTTTCATAAATTCCAACTATTTTAAACTGCCGGGCCCTCACGGGTTCTTGCACAAAATAAGCTGTAAAATTATCTCCTAGATTTAGATGCAATTTGTTTGCAATATATTTTGACAGAATCACCTGATTGCCACTAGTGGAATCATTCAAATCAATGATATCTCCTTCAACTAAGTTTTCCCTGAAGAAATCCCACTTATAATCATCAGATACACCTTTTAGGACAACCCCCAGAAAGTCTTCTTTAGTTTTAATAATTGAAGGTTTTGTTATAAAATTCTGAACGTGCAATACCTGAGGGTGGCTGCTCAGAAGTGTTTTGAGAGATTCAGAAATCGCGATAGGATGATCTTCATATTCAGATTCATTGTTAAAACTAGTAATCTGAATATGAGAACCAAACCCTACTACCTTTTCGCGTATTTGTTTTTTAAAGCCAACAACAATACAAACCGCCACTATCATAACTGCCAATCCCAAGGCTATACCAGATATTGCAATTTTAACTGCCGGAGAAGAAACTCGTTTATCGTTTTTCTTATCTCCTTTAAAGATTCTTTTAGCTATAAAAAACTCTACACTCATTATTTAATTAATATTCAAATAGGCTTCCAAAGCCTTTTCTAAAACAGTTAGTGCCTTGTCCAAATCATTTTTATTGAGCACATAAGCAAATCTAACCTCGTTTTTACCCCTTCCCGGTGTGATATAAAATCCCGAAGCTGGTGCTAAAAATATTGTTTGGTTTTCATACTGAAAGTCCGACAAACACCATGCACAAAAATCATCCGCATCTTCTACGGGCAGGCTCGCTACGGTATAGAAAGCACCCATTGGTGTAGGCGCAAACACTCCGGGAATTCTATTTAATCTTTCAATCAAATAATCACGGCGCATCTTATACTCTTCAAAGTTGGTACGCATATACTCATCATCAGCATCAAGAGAAGCATTAGCAGCAATCTGACCAATAAGGGGTGGACTAAGGCGTGCCTGACAAAACTTCATCACAGTGTCGTGAAGCTTTTTGTTTTTAGTAATCAGGCATCCTATCCGAATACCACATTCACTATATCTCTTCGAAACAGAGTCTATAAGTACTACATTGTCATCAATAGCTTCGAGATGGCAAGCCGATATATAAGGATCATCGCTATAGATAAACTCACGATAAACCTCATCCGAGAACAAATATAGATTATATTTCTTTACCAGCAAGCGTATTTTTTCCATCTCATCCGCGGTATATACGTAACCTGTAGGATTATTCGGATTACAGATTAACAATCCCTTCGTTTTGTCGGTAATCAATCCCTCCAAAGTTTCAAAAGAAGGCAGACTAAAACCATTTTCAATACTTGTTGGTATGGTTTTTATAACAGCACCGGCAGATACAGCAAAAGCCATATAATTGGCATATGCAGGTTCAGAAACTATTATTTCATCACCTGGGTTTAGACAGGCCATAAAAGCATACAATACGGCCTCTGATCCTCCTGCGGTGACTATGATATCATTGGGTGACAAGTTAATATCAAATTTGGCATAATACTTAACCAAGTTCTCGCGATAAAATTTGTAACCGTCACTAGGGCTATACTCTAGTGTAGTTCTGTCGATAGACTTGATTGCATCAAGCGCAACTTGCGGAGTAGGCAAATCTGGTTGCCCAATATTAAGATGATATACTTTGACGCCTCTTGCTTTGGCAGCATCCGACAGAGGCGACAATTTTCTGATGGGTGAAGCGGGCATTTGCAAGCCACGCTCTGAAATTTGCGGCATATTACACAAACGATAATTTATAAATAATCAAAATAATTCTTTTTCGCCGAAGCGAAGCTGCAAAGGTAATAAATTTGCCATATAAACTAACATTTTGCAACATTATGAGCTGATATAGGCTCAAATTATTATTTCAGAAGAAATGTTTACTTTATTTTCTTCCAAAATCGGCAGGAATTTCACCCCAAGCCTCAGTATTCCATTTTATTATTTCATTTTCCCATGTGTTGGCTGCCAGCCATCTTTCTGCTCGTTCTATCATATAAAAGAGCGACATGTTATTTTTGGTTTTATCGAGTTTTGTATTGCATTTTTTCTTTTTAATCCAAGATATAGCAGTTGCGCTATCGCTGTATATCGGAATTTTACTATTCTTTTTTTTCAAAAGTGCAAGAGCATACACCAATGCCAAGAACTCACCAATATTATTAGTTCCCTCCTCATATGGGCCATCGTGAAAAATTTGTTGCCCATCCATCAAAAACACACCTCGATATTCCATCAGTCCCGGGTTGCCACTACAAGCAGCATCCACGGCTATACTATTCTTGATGATTGCAGGATTTGACTGATAAGAAACTCCACTTGAAACCTGTTTTTCTTTTTTAGCACCAATATATTTCCAAGGATTATCATTGAATGCCATTTCAGCCATTTCGCGGGTTGCAAAAGATTTGTACAAAGCGCCATCAAAACCATCTATCTGGGCTTTGCAACTGTTCCACGAACTATACACACCGGGGTTAACCCCTTTCCACACTACATAAAACTTACTCTTCGCCATTCTTACATCGACTCTAATACATAAGGAGTGACATCCTCTTCAATATTTTTTTCGGGCTCTTCTACTGTTATTATGCTATCAACAATAAATGTAGTGTATCCTCTCCATGGCAGGGCAGCAAAGTATTCTTTATAGTGAAGCTGCACAAACTTGCCACTCGACAGCATCAGCTTTTCGGCAATCGCTTTGTCTTTAACAGAAAACTCAAACTGGTTAGACTGCAATCCACCCGGTTTGTCGGCTCTAAATCCCGTTTGAATCAACTTTCCTTCGTAAGTTTTAAAGATCACTCCTTTATACACAATATAATTTAGCTCGCCCGACTTAACACCGGAACCAAACACATAGAAATATCTAACATACACAAATACAGAAAGAGAAACCAATACAATGGTTACCAGCCAAGCCAACCATTTCTTACCTCTTTTCCTTCTAGGTCTAAGATCATTCATAAAACTTTTCTTTTAAATTTGATTTCAAAGGTAGTTATTTTTTTAAACATTTATCACTATTTAATGTAAGCTAATTTATCATTTTGGCCTATCTTTGCGAGTACTTATTTATAAATTAACAAAAAGATTATTTAGACATTATGAAGAAGTTAACTTTAATTGTAGCTGCAGTTATTATCTCTTTTTCGCTTATGGCACAAGAGAAAGCCTACACATTTACAGTAGTTAAAGAAAACCCCATCACCCCAATCAAAGACCAAGCAAACTCAGGCACATGCTGGAGCTTTTCGGGACTAAGCATGATTGAGTCAGAACTATTAAGAATGGGCAAAGGAACATTCGATCTTTCTGAAATGTACATAGTAAGAAGAAACTATGAAGACAAGGCAGAAAAATATGCACGCTTGCATGGTCACCTTAATTTTTCACCAGGCGGATCATTTGCCGATGTAGTGGAAACTCTTAACGACTACGGATTAGTAACTGAAGAAGCATACACAGGACTGGTTAACAACCAAGAGCGTCACAACCATGGCGAAATGGACAAAGCATTGAGCGGATATATCAAAGGAATTGTTGGAGGCAACAGCATTTCAACCTTCTGGAACTTGGGATATAATGGAATTTTAGATGCATATCTTGGAAGCAAGCCCGAAACATTCACATATGAAGGCAAGGAATACACACCACAATCATTCAGAGATTTTCTGGGAATAAAACAAAGCGATTATATTTCCATCACTTCATTCACTCACTACCCTTTCTATTCAGCATTTGCTATTGAAGTGCCTGACAACTGGAGATGGGCCAACTCATACAACCTACCCGTGGATGAAATGATTAGCACTATTGACAACGCACTTATGAACGGATACACTGTGGCATGGGCTACTGACGTTAGCGAATCAGGATTCTCAAGACAAGGCATAGCTATTGTTCCTGACGAGAATGCAACAGAAAATGCAGGCTTCGACCAAGCTAAATGGCTAGGACTTTCAGAAAGAGAAAGAATGAGCAACGTAGCCGCTAAAGTTGGCAATGAGGTATTGAAAGAGAAAGAAATAACTCAAGAAATGCGTCAGGTAGCATACAACAACTGGCAAACAACTGACGACCACGGCATGCACATCTACGGAATAGCCAAAGACCAAAATGGCAACAAATACTACATGATTAAAAACTCATGGGGCAAAACAGGTCCATACGAAGGAATTTGGTACGCATCAGAAGCTTTTGTAAAATACAAAACTCTAAGCATTGTATTAAACAAAGCCGGAGTACAAAAAGAGACTGCTAAAAAACTAGGACTATAATTAATTTTTTGAACGACATGAATATTTCGGAGCTGTATAATATTTACACCAAGTATCCGGCTGTCACCACCGACACTCGCAAATGCATACCAAACTCCATATTTTTTGCCTTAAAAGGCGAGAACTTTAATGGAAACCACTATGCAGAAGTAGCACTTGAGCAAGGTTGCGCCTATGCGGTAGTTGACGAATGGGATGAAACCAAGCCCAACCCAAAGATAATTGTTGTAAACGATGTATTAAAAACATTACAAGAACTAGCAAATTATCATCGTCGAAAGCTAAAAATAACAATTATAGGAATCACCGGCAGCAATGGAAAAACAACAACCAAAGAGCTTGTTGCCACAATCCTATCCAAACGATTTAACGTTGCATTTACTCAAGGCAATTACAACAATCACTTGGGTGTGCCCCTAACCCTTCTATCCATCACTCGCAATCACGAGATTGGTGTGATAGAAATGGGAGCAAACCATCCCGGTGAAATAAAAGAACTTTGCGAGATTGCCGAACCCAATATTGGGCTAATCACCAATATCGGCAAAGCCCATATTGAAGGATTTGGCTCGGTAGAAAATGTGATTAAAACCAAATGTGAGCTTTATGATTTCATCAGAGAAAAGGAAGGAAAGGTATTTGTAAATAAAGACAACCCAATACTCTTCAACAAATCTGACGAAATGGACAGAATATTATATGGCAGAGACAATCCCGAGCTATTTGTTTCGGGAACTCTTTCTGCCGAAACACCATTTCTGTTTTTTGACTGGAACTTTTTCGAACATCCTCACAAAGTCAAAACACATCTTGTAGGAGAATACAACTTGGACAATGCCCTAGCAGCAGCAGCCATTGGCAAATACTTTGGCATCAATGGTCAACTGATTAGCGATGCACTAGAGAAGTATCAGCCTATGAACAATCGTTCGCAGTTTGAAAGAACAGCATCCAACGACTTAATAATAGACTCGTACAATGCCAACCCAACAAGCATGAAAGTATCCCTTGAATTCTTTGTGAAAATCCCATCCTCATTGCCCAAAGTGGTAATACTAGGAGACATGAAAGAGTTGGGAGAGATTTCGACAGATGAGCATAAAATGCTAATTGAGTTTGTAAGCAAACAAAACTTAGATAAAATATATTTGGTCGGATCCATCTTCCATGAAATATCCAAATCACTAAATACTAACAAATCAATTCTGGTATTTGAAAATATTGATCAGCTAAATGAAAAGCTAAAAGCTGAACCAATAAGCGGTCATTATATTCTGCTTAAAGGCTCAAACTCAATAGGACTAGACAAAGCAATAGAGTATCTGTAAAAAGATAACAGTATCAATAACAAAAAACTCTTCAGCGGATGGTAAACACCACACTGAAGAGTTTTTTATTTTTTATCTATTACTATTTATTTACTAGGCTTATACAATAGGCTGACAAACAAACCCAATACTAAAAGCGAACCACCCACAATGAAGGCATACAATCCTGCCTTATCGGCATAATTATCTTTCATAAAAGCCACAATTTGAGGACCAATAATACCCCCTACTCCCCAGGCCGTAAGTAATGCACCATAAGCAGAAGCCATAAGCTTGTCACCATACACATCTTTGGCAAGAGAAGGAAGCACACCAAAAGCACCACCATAGCTCAACAGCACAAGACATACCAAAATAGAGAACACTATGGGATTAGAAATAAATATAAGCAACACAAATATAATAGCTTGCAACACCATTAGTAGTCTAAACGTTTGCATACGCCCAAACTTATCCGAAAACCCTCCCCAGGCAAACCTGCCAAGACCATTAAAGATAGAGCTCACAGCAATCAATGTTGCACCAGATGCAGCCAGAGAGGCCACAACTTCGGCACTACCAAAATCTGTTCCTGCAGGCATCTGAAGCTTGAGCAAATCCTGCAAAAGAGGAGACTGAAACGATATAAATATCATTCCTGCAATAATATTTATTACAAACACAAGCCATACTACCACAAATGACTTACCAAATATCTGCTTAAAGAAAGAGACCTTTGGTTCAGCTACTTTTGTTTCACCAATTGCTGCACTCTTATCAACAGGCAATTTAAGGGATAGCGCCGATAGTGGTATAACCACAAGCATTACCAAACCTATATAATAGAAAGTGGTGCTCAAATTACTTTCTGTGATATTTAAAAAAAATGGAGCCAAAATCTTTGACATCACCAAAGCCCCAAAGCCAAATCCCATAACCACCATACCTGTGGCTAAACCCTGATTTTTGGTAAACCAGGCAGACACCGTAGCCACCGGAGTAACGTAAGCCAGTCCCAAACCAATACCACCAATTATACCAAAGCCAAGATATAGCAAAAACAAAGAGTGAATAGATAAAGCATATCCGGATATCAAATATCCTAATGCATATAGAATCCCCCCTGTGACAGCCATCTTTCGGGGTCCAAACTTGCCCATCTTTCCCCCTGCCCAGGCAGAAGTAACACCAAGCATGAAAATTGACAAACTAAAAGCCCAAGCCGCCTGCGAATTTGACCATCCGGCAGACTCGGCCACAGGGGTTTGAAAGAAACTCCACGCATAAACCGTGCCCAGCATCAAATGCGTAAGTGTCCCCATAATAGCAATAAGCCATTTTTTACTCATAACAGTATAATTATTTAATATTTTGATTTTCTGATTGTAAGCGCAAAGATACAAAAAAAATAGCCGCCGAATTAATCTCCGACGGCTATAACATTATATTATATATTATACTAAACTACACCTTGCGCAATCATAGCATCTGCCACCTTCATGAAGCCGGCAATATTAGCACCTTTCACATAGTTTACATACTCACCATCCTTGCCGTGAGCAACACACTGATTGTGAATATCACCCATAATCTGATGAAGCCATTTGTCAACCTCTTCGCTAGTCCATGATATATGCATTGCATTTTGAGTCATCTCCAAACCGGAACAAGCTACACCACCCGCATTAACAGCCTTACCCGGAGCAAATAGCATCTTATTATCCATAAAGAAATCTACAGCCTCAGCAGTACATCCCATATTAGACACCTCGGCAACCAAAGTAACACCATTAGCCTTGAGTGTTTTTGCATCCTCAAGATTCAATTCATTTTGTATAGCACACGGAAGAGCTATATCAACCTTACATTCCCAAGGTTTTTTGCCTGCAAAGAATTTAGCATTTGGATATTTCTCAACATATGGTTGCACCACATCATTGCCGGAATTGCGAAGTTCAAGCATTAATTTAAATTTCTCAGGTGTGTTTATACCATCCTCATCATATATATAGCCATCAGGACCAGAGATTGCAACAACCTTTGCTCCTAGTTCACTAGCCTTCATTGTAGCACCCCAAGCCACATTACCGAAACCGGAAACAGCTACAGTTTTGCCCTTAAGATCAATACCATGCTCATCACACATTTGATTCACAAAATACAAAGCTCCAAAACCGGTAGCCTCAGGACGAAGACGCGAGCCACCAAAAGAAGCTCCCTTGCCGGTGAATGTACCTGTGTGCTCGCGCGCCAATTTTTTGTACATACCATACATATAGCCAACTTCGCGACCACCTACACCAATATCACCTGCAGGAACGTCGGTGTCAGGACCAATATTGTGCCACAGCTCAGTAACAAAAGCTTGACAAAATCTCATAATTTCAGCATCAGACCTTCCCTTTGGCGAAAAGTCAGAACCACCCTTACCACCACCCATCGGAAGAGTAGTAAGCGCATTCTTAAATGTTTGCTCAAATCCTAAAAACTTAAGTGATGATAATGTAACAGAGGGATGAAAGCGAATTCCACCTTTATAAGGACCAATAGCACCGTTAAACTGCACACGATGTCCAATATTAACATGAACTTTGCCATTGTCATCTACCCATGGTACTCTAAATGTAATTACGCGGTCAGGTTCAACAATTCTCTCTATAATACCCGCTTTTTCAAATTCAGGATGCTCATTATATACATCCTCGATAGAAGTTAATACTTCTTTTACAGCTTGATGAAACTCAGTCTCGCCGGGATGACGAGCCACAAGTTGTGTCATAATGTCATTTACTTTCATAATATATAGAACGTTTTAGATATTTAACTTGACAAAGTTAGATATTTATTTGACATAAGTATTATTTTTATCAACGCATTTCGTTTTAATTATTCACCATATCCGCTTTTAACTATTATATAATCCATAAAACACGATATAATTTCAATTATCTTTTTTTATTTGTAATTTTGTCATCATAACATCGTAACATATCAAAAGATGGCTAAAAACAAATTGGCAAAATTTGCCGATATGGCAACTTATAGAAACGTTTTTCAGTATGGATTTGAGAAACTAAAAAATGAAGGATTTCCACTAAAAGGAAAGTGGAATACTTTCTTTGAGAATGATAATCCCATAGTCTTAGAGCTAGGCTGCGGCAAAGGCGAATACACTATTGGATTGGCCAAAAAATATCCCAACAAAAACTTTATCGGTATCGACATCAAAGGATCCAGAATGTGGACAGGAGCCACCGAGGCTATTGAAAACAATATGAACAATGTAGCCTTTATCCGCACACACATAGAGCAGATAAATGGATTCTTTGAAGAGGGAGAAGTTTCAGAAATATGGATCACATTTCCCGATCCTCAGATGAAGAAAACGAATAAGCGTCTCACCTCTACCCGATTCATGAATGAGTATAGCAAAATATTGAAAGAAGGTGGTATAGTGCATCTAAAAACGGATAGTAACTTTCTATACACCTACACAGATGCCATGGTTGAAGAGAACAAACTAGATGTATTGTTCAACACCAGCGATTTGTACAACTCAAATCTGGAAGACGACATTTTGCAGATACAAACTTTTTATGAACAACAATGGCGCGCACGCGGAATAGACATTAAGTATATAAAGTTTGTGTGCACCAAAAATAAAAACTGGATAGAACCCGATATAGAAATAGAGCGAGACAGCTACAGAAGCTTTGGCCGCAATGCAATTATAGAATAGAACATCAAACAAATAATGAGCTAGCACAACGCTACTCAATATATAATACATAAACAAACATTTTAATTATGGCAATATATCCCAAACTAATCATAGATGCACTGCGCACAGTGCGCTATCCGGGCACGGGCCAAGACATCGTTTCGATGGGAATGGTGGATGAAGACATCCATATAGATGGCATGAAAGTAAGCCTTACTCTCATCACCGAAAAAGCAAACGACCCCTTCATACGTTCGTTGGTGAAGATGTGCGAACAAGCTATTCTTGTACATGCCGACAAAGAAATAGAAATAAAAGGCAATATTTCTGTAAAATCAAAACAGGCTCCACGCCCCGAAATAACAAAACTATTGCCGGATGTGAAGAACATAGTTGCAGTAGCTTCAGGCAAAGGTGGGGTTGGAAAAAGCACAATATGCACCAACCTTGCAGTAGCTTTGGCACAAAAAGGTTACAAGGTAGGACTACTGGATGCAGATATATTTGGACCCTCAATCCCCAAAATGCTTGACGCAGAAGAGGCACGACCAATGCTTGAGAAAAAAGATGGTCGCGAAATGATAGAGCCCATTGAAAACTACGGCGTGAAGATGCTGTCGATAGGCTTTTTTGTGAACAAAGATGATGCAGTAGTATGGCGCGGTGCAATGGCTACTAATGCACTAAAACAACTAATTGGTGACGCCGACTGGGGCGACTTGGATTACTTCTTAATAGACCTACCTCCCGGCACAAGTGACATACACTTAACATTGGTGCAAACTCTCGCCATTACAGGAGCAGTAATAGTGAGCACACCACAAGAAGTGGCTCTTGCTGATGCACGCAAAGGAATCAGCATGTTTACGGGCGACAAAATAAATGTACCTATTTTAGGACTAGTAGAAAACATGGCATGGTTTACACCCGCCGAACTTCCTGAGAACAAATACTATATCTTTGGAAAAGATGGCTGCAAAAACCTTGCTGAAGAATCTGGTTATGAACTATTAGGGCAAATACCCATTGTGCAAAGCATACGCGAAGGCGGAGATGAGGGACAGCCTGTAGCATTAAAAACAGACAGCATTACAGGAATGGCCTTTTCTGACTTGGCCGACAATGTGGTGAAAGCAGTGGACAAGCGCAACCGAGAACTACCCAAGACAGGGATAGTAGAAATTACAACAAAATAATATTCTTATAACAATGCCTCATCCTCTGGAACTTTTCAAATATTGCCCTAAATGCGGATCAGACAAGTTTGTTGTAAACAACGATAAGTCGAAGAAGTGCAAATCGTGCGATTTCACATACTACTTCAATCCATCAGCTGCAGTAGTGGCAATTATTGAAAACCAGAAAGGCGAAATATTGGTGGCCAGGCGGGCAAAAGAGCCCGCCAAGGGCACCTTAGACCTACCGGGAGGCTTTGCAGACCTTAACGAAACCATCGAACAATCACTAATCAGGGAAGTGAAGGAGGAAACAAATCTAGATGTAACTTCATTTGAGTTCCTCTTTTCCATTCCCAACCTTTACCTATACTCTACACTGGAAGTGCACACCATGGATATGTTCTTTAAGTGCACAGTTGAAAACACACGAAACATTACCGCACAAGATGATGTTGCCGAACTATTTTTTATAAAAAAAGACCAACTCAATAGCAAAGATTTTGGCATGCTATCAGTTAGAAAGGCAATAGAACAACTTACACACAAATAGATCAGCCGCGAGCTATAAAAATCATCCTAATTAAAGGGTAAAATGAAGCCCGTCAGTTCCTAAAAACCACTAATGGTTTAGCATCTTTTTAGGAAAAGCAAAAACCAACTCTGGT
>CAZSKF010000019.1:0-24489 GCA_964607405.1 uncultured Proteiniphilum sp.
AAATGGCCCAGGAGCTTGGCGATGATGAGTGTATGGAGTTGATATCACCTTTTCCTCCTGTGCCGTTGATTGACGCTTTGCGAAAGCGAGGTTTTAAAACTACTATGCTGCCAATTAATGATGGTGTGGTGAGGACATATGTGGAGAGATGACTTAGGTTAGGTCTTTTGAGATATCTCTGTACAAAAGCACTTCTTGCAAACTTAGGTTTGGAGGAAGTGCTTTTTTTGTGGAGATGTCTGAAGTGTTGATATCATCTGACTTTTCCATAATTCATTTGCTTTTTTTAATATTATGATTGTGTTTAAAATGTTTTTGATTTACAAATTTCAAATAAACTATCAGTTTGTAATTGTGAAAAAATATAATATCTAGTTTTGAAAATAAAATTTCTGTGATTTGTCCGATATTTGATAAATGTTAAACTGAAAATGAGTGTAATTCTTTTGTACGTGCACAATGTTAAATGTGTGTGCGATTACTGTTAAAAACACACTTTAAATTCGAAAAGCTTGTTGGTTTAAATTAAATGATATATTTTTGCCAGCATATTTGATATTCTAAAAATAGGGTTCACTTTAATTCATATTATTGAAAAATATTATAATCACAGGTGAATGTTTTAAATATCGACTATAATAGTGAGTGCTAAAATTAATTGTAATATGTTTATGAATACACTTAAAAATTGTAAGAATGAGAAAAATGACTATTAAAATGTGGAAAGGGATACTCCCCGCACTGTTGTGGGTTGTCTCTTTATGCACCTTTGCGCAGAACACTATCACGGTTACGGGTAATGTTCGAGATGATAAAGGTGAGGAATTAATTGGAGTTTCCATTTTGGTTGCTGGTACCGAAAGTCATGGTACTGTTACTGACTTTGATGGAAATTACACATTATCTAATGTTCCTGCAAACGGTAGCCTTATATTTACGTATATAGGTATGCAGACACAAACAGTAAAAATAGAGAATCGCACAAAAATAGACGTTGTGATGACAGAAGATTCCGAACTTCTTGATGAGGTTGTTGTTACTGCTTTTGGTACCGGACAGAAAAAAGAGACCATGGTTGGTTCTATTCAAACAGTAAACCCTGGTGAGCTTCGTGTTCCTTCTGCAAACTTGTCAACGAGTTTCGCGGGACGTATGGCGGGAGTTATCTCTTATCAACGTACAGGGCAACCCGGAGCCGATGGTGCTAGCTTCTATATCCGTGGTATTTCTACTATTAGTGGTGCTACTTCACCGCTTATCGTATTAGACGGTGTTGAAATTTCAGCTGGTGACTTAAATACACTAGACCCTGAAATTATCGAAGGTTTCTCTATTTTGAAAGACGCTACTGCAACTGCCATGTACGGTTCGCGTGGTGCTAACGGTGTTATGATTGTTACTACTAAAACTGGTGGTGACTTAAGGAAACCAATCATTAACTATAGGGTTGAGGCTAACGTTGCTTCTCCAACAAGTAAAGTTAAACTCGCTGATGGTGTAACATACATGAAGCTGTTTAATGAAGCTACTGCTAACTTAGGTACTATGCTTCCATTCTCACAAGATAAAATTTATGGAACTGAAAATAATCTTAACCCATACGTTTATCCAAACGTGAACTGGCATGACGAAATATTTAACAGCTCTGCTTTCAACCAAAAAGCAAACTTTAATATAAGAGGTGGTGGTAAAAAAGCTGACTACTTTAGTAGTATCTCTGTTACTCACGAAGAAGGTATTTTGAAAAATAGAAGTAAAGACTTCTTCTCCTATAACAATAACATTGACGTGATGCGTTATAACTTGCAGAACAACATTAATGCTTACCTAGGTGAATCCTCAAAGTTTTCTTTGAGATTGAACGTTAACTTGATGGATAAAAAAGGACCCAACACTAGTGTGGATGGCATCTATAGTAACATTATGTCTATCAACCCTGTTGACTTCCCAATTATGTATCCTGAGAGCGAAGATGCTAACTATCACAGATGGGGAGGATTCTCCTTTGGTAGCAACCCGGCATTTAACCCTCTTGCAAATTTTGTGAGTGGTTATTCAAACCAGTTTACAAGTACTGTAGTTTCAAACCTTCAGTTTGATCAAGGTCTTGATTTCATCACAGAAGGATTATCTATGTCTGCTTTAGTTTCTTTCAAAAACTTCTCTTCTACTACTACATATCGTGTGGCTCCATACAATATGTTTTCTCTAGACTCCTATTCAAGAGATCCAAATACAGATGAGGTTGATTATGAAATTAAACGTGTGGGTGATGAGCAAGTTCCTGTGTTGAACACAACAGGTGCTACAAGTGGTGACCGTTGGTTCTACTACCAAGCCAATATCGATTGGAGACGTAGCTTTGGCAAACATGATGTTAATGCTCTACTTATTTATAACCAAGAGCAGTTCAACTTGAACAATATTAATGCGGATCTATCTCTACAACGTTTGTACAATGCACTTCCAAAACGTGGACAAAGCTTTGCCGGACGTGCTTCATATGCGTATGATAACAAATATATGGCTGAATTTAACTTCGGTTACAATGGTTCGGAGAACTTTGCTAAAGGAAAACGTTTCGGTTTCTTCCCATCTGTTGCAGCTGGTTACAATATTAGCCAGGAAGAATGGTTTGAGCCAATACTTCCAATTGTTAGCTACTTAAAACTTCGTGGTTCATGGGGTCTTGTAGGTAACGACCAAATTGGTGGTGAGCGTTTCGTATATATGTCAAGCGTTAACTTAAGTGGTGCAGGATATACAACCGGACTTGATATGAACTATTCTAAAAATGGTCCTGTATATGGCCGTTATCCAAACTATGATCTAACGTGGGAGACAGGTGAGAAAATCAACTTAGGATTTGACCTTCACTTGATGCATGATTGGAAAATCGTAATGGACTTCTTCCGTGAGAATCGTTCAAATATTTTCCAACAACGCGGAACTATCCCAACTTACTTAGGTACTGCTAATACTGCAGTTTTTGCTAACACTGCTTCTGTTAGAAACCAAGGATTTGACCTTTCAGTTGATTACGGAAAAAGAATTGATAAAGACTGGACAGTTCAAATGAAAGGAACTTTAAGTTTTGCAAGAAACAAAGTTACTAAATACGACGAGCCTGCTAATCAGCAATATGCAAACTTGATGAACGTAGGATACCCACTTAATACACACTTGGGATACGTAGCTGAAGGTATCTTTATTGACTGGGCAGAAATTGCAAACAGACCTGAACAACAAATCTCGAGCAACGTAGCACCTGGTGATATCAAGTATCAAGATATCGCAGACAGAGATGGTAATGTTGACGGTATGATTACTGCTAACGACCGTGTAAGAATGGGTTACCCAACTGTGCCTGAGATGATTTATGGATTTGGTCCAACTATTCAATATAAAAAATTTGACTTTGGTTTCTTATTCCAAGGAGCTGCACGCACATCTATGATGTTGTCAGGTATGCACCCATTCGGAACTAACACCAGAAAGAACGTGATGCAATGGATTGTAGATAGCCACTGGAGTCCTGATAACCAAGACATCTATGCAGACTATCCACGTCTTACTCAGACAGATCATGGAAACAATACTGCAGGATCATCTTACTGGTTGAGAGATGCTTCTTTCTTGAAGCTTAAAAATGCTGAGCTAGGTTATTCTTATAAGAATATGCGCTTCTATGTGAGCGGAACTAACCTTCTTACATTCTCTAAATTTAAACTTTGGGACCCTGAGCAAGGTGGTGGTAGTGGTTTGAAATATCCTACAACTAGGGTTGTCAACGCTGGTTTCCAAATGACTATTAATTAATCTATAAAAGACATTTTAATAATGAACACAATATATAAAATAATATTAGGTCTGGCCCTTGTTTTTGGTGTTGCTTCGTGCGATTATCTTGACGTGGTGCCCGATGAGGTGGCAACAGAGGATGATGCTTTTGCAAACATTAATGCAGCAGAAGGGTTCCTTTACTCATGCTACTCATATATCCCAAATCCACGTAGTGGTACTGGATCAATTGATTGGTTTACAGGTGATGAAATTGTAACTGCATTTGAGCATGAAACATTTGCTAACTTCCCAAAGGGTAACTATACTGCGAATGCACCTGTTATTTCTTATTGGAATACTCTGTTTAGCGGAATTAAACAGTGCTACCTTCTAAAAAACAATATAGATAAAGTTCCTCAAATGCCTGCTGATAGAAAAGAAGATTATTTAGCTCAAGCTGACTTCTTGATAGCATATTATCATTTCTTGTTACTGAGAAGCTATGGCCCTATCATCTTGATTAAGGAAGAACCTCTATTGAACACTGCTCCAGAAAACTTTTTGGGTAGAACTCCATTTGACGAGTGTGTAACTTGGATTGCTGAGAAATTTGATGATGCAGCTAATCGTTTGCCTGTTGACAGAGCAAACCAGTATAAAGGATTAGCTACTAAAGCAGCTGCAAAATCTATCAAAGGAAGAATGTTACTATACGCTGCATCTCCTCTTTATAACGGAAATAGCATGTACAGTGATTTCGTAAACACTGATGGTGAGAAATTAATGAACACATCTTATGATGCTAACAAATGGGTACTTGCCAAAGAAGCTACTAAAGCTGCAATTGAAGCTGCAGAAGCTGCGGGAGCAAGACTATATTTACCAACTGATGCTACAGCAAATGAATTGCGTGAGCCTGCAGATCCAACTCAAAGAGGTTTGAGATTTACATTGGTTGACAAAGCAAGTAAAGAGCACGTTTGGATTGATGCAAGAGGTGAAGGACTTTACTCTCTTCAAAATAAATCTAGACCATTTGGCCCAAATTCGTGGAATGGTATTGCACCAACAATGGCTATGCTTGATAGATTCTACACTAAAAATGGATTGCCTATTAATCAAGACCCTGAATTTGACTACAATGGCAGATTTGCACCAACTGAGTTTGATGCAGATGACATTAATGGTGAAGGTCAAACACAAGAGATGAACATAGGTCGTGAGCCACGATATTATGCTTGGATTAGTTTTCAAGGTGGATATTATGAAGCTCTTGGTAGATTTAATTCTGGTGATGAGCATATAGCTTATCGCGAAGACAACCTGAGAGGTATTGATGGTATGAAAGTTCTTACTCAGTTTATGAAAAGCCAGTCTTGTGGAATTCGTGAACGTAATAATAACTATAGCCCTACAGGATTCTTAAATAAGAAAGCTATACACCCTGCATCAAATGCCGGTGGTGGTGGTCACAGAGAGTATCCATGGCCTGTTGTTAGACTAGGTGAGCTATATCTTAACTATGCAGAAGCTGCTGTTGAGACAGGCGACCTAGATGAAGCTAAAAAATATATCAACAAAATTCGTGAACGTGCAGGTATTCCTTCAGTAGAAGATGCATGGGGTAGCATTGGCGTTACTTTGACCAAAGACAAACTTCGTGAAATTGTTCGTCAAGAGAGAATGATTGAGATGTATTTGGAACACCAGAACTTCTGGGATACTAGAAGATGGTTAATAGCAGAAGAAACTCTAGGAGCGACACCAATTGGTAACAACATTATGACAAATAATTTCAACGAGTTCTGTGTTCCAACTCCTTTAAGTGGACAAGCAGTATCAGGTGGAAATGCTCCTAACGTTGTTCGTAAGTTTACAGCTCCACGTAACTACTTGATGCCTATACCTTATGGCGAAGTACAAAAGAATCAAAACTTGGTTCAAAACCCTGGATATTAATCAATGAAATTACTAAAAATGAAAAGAATATTATATTTAATAGCCATTGTTGCATCGTTAGCTTTTGTTAGTTGCAGTAGCGATGATGTTGCACCGATAACCCCTTCCAACATTTCAAATGTTGGAAGTGAGGCTCTGCCAGGACAAATCAAATTGACTTGGGATGTTCCGGAAGATAAGAATCTTGATTATGTAAGAATCTCATATTATGATCATTTGGAGAAAAAAGAAATGCTAAGACTTGCATCTGTTTACAGTGATAGTATTATCATTCCTAATACACGTAAGAAGTTTGGTGATTACACCTTTACTTTTGTGCCTGTAAGTTCTACAAAAACTTATGGAACACCTACTCAATTTGTTGCTCAGTCTGGTGCTGCTCCTACAACAGTAACTGTAATAGATGTAAAACCTCTTACTTTGACTGCTGATGGATTGTTTACAGATTCTCAAGAACCAAGTGAGGGACCTATTGCTAATCTACTTGATGGCAGTACAGGAACTTTCTTCCATGCTAGATGGTCAGGCGGCCCAGGCCCTATGCCTCACTATATTGTGGTTAAACTACCTAAGAAGATTAATGGTTTAAGATTTTCATACACAACTCGTAATCATACTGGTGCTGGTAACCACCCAAAAGAAATGAACGTATATGTTTCAAATACTTTTGATGGTGCTACATATGACGTTAGCGGAATGACTCCCGTTGCAGAATTGAATAACCTTCCCAACGGTGCAGCCCAGTCGTTTACTTCGGATAATATTGTACTTGACGAAGGCTATGAGTATGTTTGGTTTGAAGTTATGTCAACGCACGGAAACACTAATTACTTTGCAATGGCATTACTTAGCGTAAGCGAAGCTATTCTAGATGTTATAGATCCTGAAGCCCCTTCAGCTAATGACTAATCTATAATATAATTATATAAACTGCCGAGATTACTCTTCTATGATTTCGGCAGTTTTTTTATCTATTAATTCCATAATTAAATTTAAGATGAAACACATATCTAAAATACTATCTATATTATTGGCTCTTATTGTAATTGTGTCTTCGACTGGATGTTCAGATCAAGATGATAAGACGCCTCCTTTTTTGACAATTGAAGAAAAAGACAAAACACTAAACTTCTCTTCAGATGCTTCACGTAGAGAAATATCTATAAAAACAAGTATTGAACAGTGGCAAGCAGCAGTAAGTGCTGATGCAGCATCATGGCTGTCAGCAACCAAGCAAGGCAGCAAGCTAGTTGTATCTATTATACAAAACTCTAATAAAGAGTCTAGGCAGGGCTCGATATCTGTTAGTGGTGGTGGAATTTCTGAAACCATAATAGTGCAGCAGATGGGACAAGCTCCGGCAATTTTACTCGGATCAGAAATATATACCATAAAGGCCGATGGTGAGACTATTGACCTTGAAGTGACATCTAATATTGAATATGAAATTATTATTCCTTCGGATATTGACTGGATAGCTGAAAAGAAAGGAAAGGCAACTCGCTCAGAAATGGTAACAACAACCTATGTGTATGATGTGAAATGGAACCGTGAATACGAAGAACGAAAAGCCGAGATTACTATTAAACAAAAAGGTGGTGATTTAAGCAAAAAGGTTTTGGTTATCCAAAAGCCACAAGCTGGTTATGAAGGTGGAAACACTGATGACATTAAGGGTGATATTAAAGTGAAAATTAGTGGCGGGAAAGCTTCTTCTTTTCAATCTGGAGGTGAAATAGAAAAATCATTTGATGGAGATATGAATACCTTGTATCACTCTAATTGGACAAATAGTGGAGCAAACTATTTCCCTATTACTATTGAATATTATTTCGATAATGTGGAGTCAATTGATTATTTGATCTATTATCCACGTACTTCTGGTAGTAATGGTCACTTTAAGGAAACTGAGATTTGGATTGCTCAAGATGGAGCAAAAGATCCCGTTAAGCTCATGGATTATGATTTTAAAGGTAGTAATGCACCTACAAAAGTTGTATTTGATGAACCATTGAAAAATCCTACAACTGTTAGATTTGTAATTAAATCGGGAGTAGGTGATGGACAAGGATTTGCTGCATGTTCAGAGATGGAGTTTTATACAAACAATCCGAATAACTTTGACATAACAAATATATTTACTGATATAACGTGCTCTGAATTGAAGCCCGGTGTATCTTTTGAAGATATAGAGAAGATTGAGGAAACGCTTTATAGAAATATCGCATATTATCTTCTTACGGGTGAATATCCTTCCGAATTTAGAATTCAAGAATATAAGGCATGGCCCCATCCTGAAAATTGGGCTCGAATAAATAAAACGTCTGAATTGAGTCAACTTGATAATCCAACAGGTATTAGTGTATCTAAAGGTGAGGATCTGGTTGTCTTTGTTGGAGATACTTATAATAGAAATGTAAGTCTTAGGGTACTAAATTTAAATAAGCCAAATGGGGATGGATATTATGATATGAAGTCTTATCCTTTATCAAAGGGAATAAACAAGTTGAACATGCAAGATAAAGGCTTGGCTTATGTAATGTATCATACGGAGGACTACGTTACTGCTCCAAAAATAAAGATGCACTTTGCTACAGGTAAAGTGAATGGTTATTTTGACTCACAAAAACATAAGGCTTCTGACTGGAATAGAATTATATCTAATGCAACAGATGAGTTTTTTGATATTCTGGGAGAATATGCACATATAACTTTTCCTACAGAACTGTTCCGCAAGAATACGCCAGACGCTAAAAAGCTTATTGATACTTACGATGAATTGGTGTTTTTAGAAAGAGAGTTTATGGGGCTAATGAAGTATAACAGAAACCCAGCTAACAGAAACTATTTCCACGCTATGTACACTTCTTATATGTATGCTACCTCATATAGAACTGCATATAATATTACAGGAGAAGAGGTTCAGGATTTGATGACTATTGAGTCAAACTTTAGGAGTAATCCTTGGGGGCCTGCTCATGAAGTGGGACACACATTCCAAACTCGTCCAGGATTAAGATGGTTGGGGTTAACTGAGGTTACCAATAATATCCATTCTATTTATGTTCAAACAGAATGGGGTAATGACTCTCGTTTGGAAACTGAAAATATGGGCAGATATAATAACAGATACGAAAAAGCATATGTAAGCTCTTTTGTTAATGGTACTCCTCATCCCGGCGAGGAAGATGTATTTTGCAAGCTGGTATCTTTTTGGCAATTGCAACTTTATTTTGGCAAAGCATTGGGTAAAATGGATACATATAAGGATATATATGAAACTGTTAGGGTTTCTCCTAACCTTCCTACTCCTGGTGAACAGCAGCTTGAGTTTGTGAAAACAGTTTCGGACATCACTAAGACTGATATGACTGAGTTTTTTGCAAAATGGGGTTATTTGTCAACCTTTGATGGAGAAATGGATGATTATGGAACTGCTCATTTCAAGATTGCTCAATCTCAGATTGATAAGACTATAGCTTATGTGAAATCTAAGAACTATCCGTTATTAACAGATAAAATAGAATATATTTGTGATTCTAACTGGCAAATATTCCGTGATAAGAAATCTGTGGAAATAGGAACTGCTACTGTAAGCGGTACTTCTGTAAATATGAAGAATTGGAAAAACGTAGTGGCTTATGAGGTGTATGAAGGTGATAGACTTGTTTTTGTATCAAACTATCCTTCTTTTACTCTGAATTCAGGTGTTTCTAGTAATACCAAAATATATGCTCTTGCGTATGATGGTACAAAAACGGAAGTGAACTACTAACAAATCACGTTTATTGTGGGTGATTTTATGAAAAAGGGCTGTCTCGAAAGGGGCAGCTCCTTTATTATTGTGCTAGCGCTTCTTCAAGACTTATAGATTTGGGAAATAATATATCGTTTTCTAAATTTATATGTTGTAGTAAATCTTCGCCAAACTGCTTAAGTTGTTGTAGGGTTGTTTCTAACAACTTGTTATCATTATTATCGGGTGTTTGGAAATTGTTGGTTAGTTCTGATATTTTTTCATAGCGCTCCTCCTCCGAGTCGTGCTCGTTGAGCATAGTTTCGATAGGTGTACGAATGGAATCAAACAGTGTTTTGACTGGTGCTTCAGTTCTTACCATTTTTCTTATTACCGGAAATAGCATTAGCTCTTCGCGGCGCATGTGCATTGCCATTTGGCTTGCAACTTCTTCGAAGATGGATTTTACCTCTATTAATTCAGGATGATCACTTGAATTTTGTTCTATCAGTATGCTTAAATTGTTTTTTATCGTTACGCTTTCTCTTTCTACATACTTGTGATGTGTTTGTTCTATATGGTCGCAAAGTGCGTCTAGCGACATATTCTCAAAATCTTTTTCAATCATAGTTTGTGTGAATTAATTTTATGCTGTGATATGTGCTTATAACAATGTTTTTTACACTTATGTTCATGCATACATCCGGTGTGTTGGTACTAGTGTTTTAAACAAAAATAGAGGATACTAATATTAAATTTAGCATCCTCTATTTATAGATATTATTTTATTCTATTGATTATAAGATTTCAATTAGTGTTGTTTCCCCTTTGTCAAGGTCTAGCACTATGAATCCGTTTTCAATATTTAGTTCTTTGTTGTTGCTCTTTGCAGATGTAGCATAAGATGGTAACATAATTTTGAAGCTGTCCTTGTTGTTTGCTTTTATGGCTACAGAGCTTGCTTTGCTGTTATTCCATTTTACATCTACTTCGGCATTTCCTCTTACACGAAGTCCTTTGAACTCTCCGTCTTTCCATACGTCCGGTAGGGCAGGTAATAGCTCAATGAAGCCGTCATGGCTTTGAATAAGCATTTCTGCAATTCCCGCAGTTCCACCAAAGTTGCCATCAATTTGGAATGGCGGATGCGCACAGAATAGGTTTGGATATGTACCACCTCCAATAGTTTTCATATCGCTATTCATTGCTGGCTCTAAAAGACTCTTAAGGAGTTTGTATGATCTGTTTCCGTCATGGAGTCGTGCCCAAAAGTTTACTTTCCATCCACGAGACCATCCTGTGCCGGCATCACCACGACGGTTTAATGTTTCGCGAGCAGCTTCTGCCAATTCAGGTGTGGAGTGGGGTGAAATTTGATTTGATGGGTGAAGTCCATATAGATGTGATACATGTCGGTGACGTGGCTCAGCCTCTTTGTAGTCTTCCAGCCACTCTTGCAGATATCCCTCAGGGCTAATTTGCATAGGCGGTAGTTGTGGAAGTGTTTCAGCAATTTTTTCGGTGGTTTCATCACTTATTCCAAGAATCTGTGATGCTGAAATCACGTTGCTAAACAATTCTCTTACTAGCTGTGCATCCATTGTTGGGCCCATGCATACAAACACATGCTCGTTTTTGCCTGGTAGATAGAACGAGTTTTCGGGCGAGGATGAAGGTGCTGTTACAAGCCAACCATTTTTTGGCTCTCTAATCATACTGCTTAAAAAGAATTTTGCAGCACCTGTTAGTACCGGATATATTGATTCTAGGTATTCCTTATTTTGAGTAAATGCATAGTGTTCCCACAGATGGGCACATAGCCATGCTCCACCAGTATTGGTTGCTCCCCATGACGCGTGCTCGCCGGGTGCTGTATATTTCCAGGGGTTTGTCATCATGTGTGCCACCCAGCCATCAGCTCCATAAAATGCTTTTGCTGTAGCCTCTCCTGATTCAACTAAAGATTTTGTGAAATCTAGCAAAGGAGTGTGCAGCTCTGATAGGTTGCATACTTCTACTGGCCAATAGTTCATCTGAACATTAATGTTAAGGTGATAATCGCCGTTCCAAGGAGTTTGAACTGTGTTTGCCCAAAGCCCTTGCAGGTTTATAGGCATGCTTCCTTCTCTAGTGCTGCTTATCATTAAGTAGCGTCCAAAATGGAAGTAAAGAGCAGAGAAGGCAGGGTCGTTGTCTTCTTGGAAGCTCACTAGTCTTTCGTCTGTAGTGCGACTATTGTCTTGCTTGCCTAGGTTTAGTTCTACTCGGTCAAATTTAGATTTGTATTGTGCAATGTGAGATTCTCTCAGTGTAGAGTATGATGTCTTGTTGGCTTTAGTCAAGAGGTTATCAACAGTGGTAAGATAGTCCTTATCTAACATATCTGTTGATGTTGATACTAAAATAGTAGCTTCGTTGGCATCGCTTATTACTAATGAATGGTCGGTATCAGAAATATCTCCTCCTTTATTTATTACTTCTAGTTTGGTAATATATTTTACCCCTTTATCCGTATTGTATCCATCATTTAGTTGCCCTTCCATGGTGATAATATTATTATCAATGCTTATAGTAGCTCTTTCGGGGCGGTTTAGGTTAAGTTCAAATGAAACAGAACCTTTTTTGTTGGCCGATAAATTAATAACAAGAACATCTGCATCGTGCGAAGCAAAATATTCGCGACTATATGTCACATCTCCTTTCTGAAACTCTGTACTTGCCACAGCATAGTCTAATGATAGACGACGTTGATAATTAGAAGTTTCTTCGTTGATGATGCCTTCAGGATAGATGTGTTTTATCTCCATGTTCCCAAGCATTTGGAAACATCCGTAGGGAGCATCTTTTCCAGTGCCGTAGGCTGATCCTCGTCCGCCACATCTAAAGTGTTGGTACATCAATTTTTGAGCTTCCAGGTTTTCACCTTTTAGTAGCAACTCTTGAATTGTTGGCAAATAATTGATAGCCTCGTGGCTTATGGCATCAGGATCTTCGCTTCCTGACCACATAGTGATATCGTTGAGCACTATTAGCTCGTTGTTGATATCTCCATTAGGCATCATGCCTATGCGACCATTACCAAGTGGTAAGGTGGATTCCCACACTGTGGCGGGAGATGTGTAGAATAGTTGTAGCTCGCTGTTTGTGCTAGCAGGTTGTGAAGTACAACTAATGCTAAAAAGCATCAATGCCACAATTGACAATGCAAATGTTCTCATAATTTTTTATTGATTATTTAAATGTATGTTTCAATTTCAAGTAAATCATATCTCAACGGCTCTCAACTCTGCAAGACTAAGATTGTAATCTCGTTCTGCTTCAAGTGCTTTGTTTACTACATCGTAATAGTACTCTGTTTCCAGAAGATATTCCAGTAGTGATATTTGCCCTTCGTCTAATGCGCGTTTTAATAACAGCTCATTACTATGTTGTGAGATGGATGATCGATACGCCTGAGCATTTTCTTGCATAACTGATGTTTTTGCGTATAGCTGTTGTAGGTGCATCATAAATTGAATCTTGCTGTCATCGAGCAGGAGTTCTGTAGATCTTGCCTGAGCTTTTGCTTGCTTTACTTTGTTTTTATTTTCCCACAAAGGTATGGAAATTCCTACTGTTATCCCTCTAAAATCTTCACCTATCACCTTTTCGCTTGCATAACCGGCAGTAAACTTAGGAAGTGCAAGGGCGGTGTTTAGTTTCACCTGCTGTTTGTTGATGTCGATTTGTTGACTAAGATACTGCAACATAGGACTTTTTGCTTCGGCAGATGAGTACCAGTTATTAAAGTTTTGTGGGAGCGGTGTGTTGGCAATAAAAGTATCGTCAAACTCTATTTCTATTCCACCGTTTAGTGCTGTAAGTTCTGAAAGAATAGTTTTACGTTCAATATCTATCAGGTTCTTTTCACTCTCTACTGTGGTGAGGTTTACCATTGCTTTGTTCTTCTCAATTATAGAAGCATCTCCAGTTTCGAATTTTAATTGATACGCAGAGGCAATTTGCTGTGCATTACTAAGCCTTGTTTCATATTCTTTGCTTAAAGCATTATTGTAGGCCAGATTGATGCACAATTGTTTTGCTTTTAATAGCAAATCAATTCTTTCAGATTTGTACTGAAGCTCCAGATTTTGATTTTGCATTTTTGAAATCTTTTTTCTGTGTCCGTATGCTGTTGGAAAATCAAATGACTGTGTTACTGACAATTCTTTTTGCTTGCCAAGTTCTGAAGGGTTTCCCCATAAGTAACTAAACTCCACCTCCGGATCGTGTAGAAATATATCAGTTCTGTTCTCAAGCTTCTGAGCTTCTATTTGTTGACGAATAGCATTGAGGGTTTTGCTATTTCCCTCAATTTCTTCTATCACCTTTGTTAGTCTGTCTTGAGCAGACAATGATGTTATTGTTATTGCCAATAAGAGGCTATATATTATTTTTCTCATTTTTTAGTCTTCTCTTTTGTATTATTTCATATACTATGGGCACAATATAAATATTAAGCAGAGTAGAGGTTAGCAAACCACCTAGCACTACTACAGCCATTGGGCTTTGTATTTCGTTGCCTGGCTTGTCACCGTTAAACACCAATGGAATAAGTGCTAGTGCTGCTGTAAGTGCTGTCATTAAGATTGGACTTAATCTGTCAACCGAACCATGCAACACTGTGTCATACAATGGTTCACCTTCTTCCTGCAGATGTTTGTACCTAGAAATTAATAGAATACCATTTCTTGTGGCAATACCAAATAGTGTAATAAATCCAATAATGGAAGGTATGCTTATTATGCCTGATGTGAAGTAGATAGCCAAAACTCCTCCAATTAGAGCTAAAGGAAGGTTTAATAGTATTATAGCAGATAGAGTAGTGTCCTTAAACTCTCCATAAAGAAGTAGGAATATGATAAATATTGCCAACAGAGATGTAATAATTAGTGTTCTTGATGCCTTCTCGGCGCTTTCAAATTGACCACCATATTCAACTCTATAACCTTCGGGCATTTTTATATCTGATTCAATCTTAGATTTTATATCAGAAACTGCACCTTTTAGATCTCTACCGGCCACGTTTGCTGAAATTACAATTTTACGCTGTACGTTTTCGCGACTGATAGAGTTGGGCCCGCCAACTGATACTATGTCTGCAACTTCTTCCAGCGGTATTTTTCCTCCGTTGCCGGTATCTATTAATGCTGATTTGATTTGGTCAATACTTTCTGTATAGTTCTTGTTTAGTCGCAACACCAGGTCGAAACTTCTTTGCTCTTCATATATCTCAGAGAGCTTTTCTCCAGAGAAGGCTAATTCTACAAACCTATTGAACTCCTCTATAGATATCCCGTGTCGGGCGAGCATTCCTCTGTTTGCTCTAATTTGTAGTTCAGGTGTTTCTGTTTGTTGCTCAACTGCCACATCTACAAGTCCGTCAATACCTTCGATTGAAGATTTAATTTGATTTCCCATCATAAACAGACGACTAAGATCTGTACCAAATAGCTTAATGGCAATGTTGGCATCTGTTCCGGAAAGCATATGATCGATTCTGTGACCAAGAGGTTGTCCTACAGTTGTGGCAATTCCCGGAATTCGAGCCAAAGTTTCGCGTACATCTGCCAGAAATTCGCTACTCTTTCTTTTCTGAAGCTTGTAGTTGACATCAATTTCAGCACTGTTTGTTGCCTGCGAGTGCTCATCTAGTTCTCCACGTCCAGTTCGTCGTGCAGTGCTTGTAACTTCCGGAATTTTCAGCAATTCCTTTTCTATTATATTACCTAGCTCGTGACTAACTTCTAGTGATGCACCTGGCTTTGTTATTGATGCAATAGTTAATGCGCCTTCATTGAATTCTGGTAAGAAGCTTTGCCCCATTGTGAAGAATAATACTATTGTAACAACCAAGGCTACTAATGTAGGGTATATTATACTTTTCTCGTTGCGTAATACCCATTTGAGTGACTTCTCGTATCCTTTTAATAGAAAGCGTGTTAGTGCACTGTCTTTTTCCTTTTTGTTTAAGTATCTATCATCAGATATCATTAGCTTACACATCAAGGGAGTAACCGTCATTGCCACTATTAGCGACATGAAAAGAGATATGATATATGCTATACCTAATGGTTTGAGCATTCTACCCTCCATTCCAGATAAGAAAAACAGTGGTGTGAAGGCTGCAATAATAATAAATGTTGCATTAAGAATGGATGCTCTAATCTCTTTTGATGCTTCATATACCACGGTCAATACGGGTAATCTTTCTTCTATTGGTTTAAGATGATTTTGTTTTAATCGTTTATACACATTTTCTACGTCAATAATAGCATCATCTACTAGTGAACCAATTGCTATAGCCATACCGCCAAGAGTCATAGTGTTAATATTCATTCCCAGTAAATAGAGCACAATCATAGTACCTAATAGGGACAATGGGATGGCTATTACTGAAATTACAGTTGTTCGGAAGCTAGCCAAGAATAAAAACAGAATGATAATTACAAATATTGATCCTTCTATTAATGCACGCCCAACATTGCTTACTGAAGCTTCAATGAAATCTGCCTGTCTGAATATTTTACTGTCTATCTTTACATCATCGGGTAGGGATACCATTATATCGTTTAGGTTGTTTTCGATATTTTCGGTTACCTTCAGTGTATTGATGCTTGGTTGCTTTGATACGGATAATATCACAGCAGGTGATCCATTTCTTGAAGCATACCCCATCTTTTGTGCACTTCCTATTACTACATCCGCTACATCAGAGATTACTACTGGTTTGGCATTGACTGTCTTGATATAAGTATTACCCAGCTCCTCTAGGTTATTAGTGCGTGCCATTCCTCTTAGCGCAAATTCATTACTATAGTCACGCACCACACCACCTGAGGAATTGTTGCTTAGGCTTGCACCTACCTCTTCCAGTTCGGCCATTGTGACTCCGTAGGTATTCATTCGCTGTGGATCTGCCAATATTTGATATTGCTTGTAATCTCCGCCAATAATTGTTACTTGAGAAACCCCTCCTGTTCCCAAAATTGCTGGTTTTATAATCCAATCTGCAAGGGTTCTTAACTCCATCATTGAAGTTGTATCTGCTTGTAATCCAATTAATATAATCTCACCCATTATGCTAGATTGAGGTGCTAGTTCGGGTACTACGTTTGGTGGTAGTTCTCCACTAAGAGTAACCATTTTTTCACTCACTACTTGTCGGGCTTTGTATATATCGGCACCCCAATCAAATTCAACCCAAACAAATGAAAATCCTTGAGATGAAGCAGAGCGTACTCTTCTTACATCTGTGGCGCCATTTACTGCTGTTTCTATAGGGAAAGTTACGAGACGCTCTACTTCTTCGGCAGCCATTCCATGTGCATCGGTCATCACTACCACTGTAGGAGCTGTTAGGTCGGGAAATACGTCGATATCCATTTGCTGACCTGTGTATATTCCTCCAACAGTTAGTAGTATTGCACCCAACAAAACGAATAGTTTGTTGTGTAGAGAAAACTTAATTATTTTATTAATCATTTGTTCTACTTTTTAATGCACGTGTCCTGAATGGGCATCTAATGCTCCCGCATCTTGTGCTAGTTTAACAAAAATAGCTCCTTTGCTTACTATCCTCTCATTTTCTGAAATACCACTGATGATATGGGTGTTGAATCCGTCTGTCGCTCCTTTCACTATAGCTCTTTTTTCAAACAATTCGGGTGTCAATTGTACCATCACAAAAAATGCCCCCATCTCTTCAACAACTGCACCATTGGGAACAGTGACTACTTGATTATTGCTTTTTATTCTAATATACATATCCACGAAGCTACCGGGGATTAAAGCTGGATTGTTATTTACTTGCAACATGACAGGAATTAATGGATTGTTCATATCACTTGATTTGCCATATGATAATATTTTACCATTTAATTCTTCGAGTGAGAAGACTTCATTACTTGCCGGTACTTTTATTGAAGCTGTGCTAATATTTGCTAAGCTATTATAGTGTTTTGGCTGCAAGTCGGCTCTTACAAATAGGTTTTTGTTTTGTGATACCCTCAATACAGCCTGTCCTGCAGAAACATATTCTCCGTTTTTTACCATTACATCGTTTATGTATCCTGAAAATGGAGAGCTGACTGCTTGTTTACCTCCAGCAAAGTTCTTTTTTAGATTGTCTATATTTGCTTTTGCATTAGCCAGTTCTGTTTTTGTTTGTAGTAGCTCGCTTTGCGATACGATGTTGTCTTCTGCAAGTTTGGCTTTTCTGTTATATTCAGTTTGCGCTCTTGCATACTCGCTTTCTGCTTCTTGTAGTTTTACAGATAGGTTATTGTCTGCCATTTCGCTTGCATCAATAAAGAATAGCCTTTGACCGCTTCCAACACTTTTGCCTGGAACGATATTATTATCTTGAAAAGTTACTATTCCGTCAGTTTTGGCTGTAATGATGCGTTCATCTCCTGATGATGGTTGAATTTGTGCAGTAGTTTTGATAACCTGTCCAAATTCGGATGATGATGCTATTTCTGTGCCAAATTCTACTTTCCAACTCTGCTCTTTACTAAATGTTATGGCGTTGCTCACTTCCGGATGGGCATCATGTGCCGCATGTTGGGCTTCGTGTTCATCGTCAAACACGGTAATATCATCAAAAATAACATCGTTAATGCCTTCCTCTGAGTCTATTTCTATAGTTAATTGAGCTGTGCCTATGCTTTTGGGAGTAAATGAAAATGAATAAATTCCCTCTTTTATAGGTGCCCCTGAGGCTTGTTCTATGTTGTATGATCCAACTCTGAGCGTTGCTTTTACTTTGCCTTCTTTCATAGGCTTATAATTACTTAAGCTGGTAATGAATACTGTGATATTACTTTCTTCGTTTACAGCAAATGGATTAGCCTCTACAAATACTTCGTAAGAATCACTATAGGCAGCTAATACAATCATATCTTCATGATCATGATCGTGATCGTGGTCATGATTGTGTGAACACGATACAAGAGATAATGTCAGGAGCATTATCGTATATAAATATATTTTTCTCATTATTAAAAACTGATTTATTGTGTTTTATCATTTGAAAATTATTTCAAATGAATTTTTTTCTTATTTGCTTATCATATTAACTTTTTGTTCGATAAGCACTTATGTATTAAAGAAATCAGTTTATGGGAGGGGCTCGCAAGCCATAGGCTTGTGAAATAAATGAATGATATTGAGATGGAATATATGATATGTAAATATCTTTTCTGTGAACTTGCTCTGGGAATAAATGTGTTAATAAGCTGTTGGGCAGATATAGTATTATGGAGTTTAAATTTAAGTCTTGGGTTAATTGGTTGTGATCATTATCTGCCGCTCTTATATATAAGTCTTCTAATAAGCACTCTTCGAATGTTAGTCCATGAGTGTGATCTGTTTGATTATGTTTTATCTTGAGGGTGTCATTGTGTGGGCATTGATTGTTTTTTGATAACTTTTTGTGAGCAGAAATACTGCAGGATTCAAATAAGTCGGACTCATGATGATGTTGTACGGCAGAATGAGCCAATATTACTAGGTTGGCTAATATGACAAAAAAAAGTGATATTTTTCTTTTCATTTTGGCTTCATTTTGCTTCCAATTACAAAGATAACTGATATTATGATAAAAATCAACCATTTAAGAGTTGAATTTGATGAAAAAATAAACGCTTCAAACAATTTGTTTGAAGCGTTATTCTGATAGTGTAGCACTGGAGCGGAAGACGGGATTCAAACCCGCGACCCTTAGCTTGGAAGGCTAATGCTCTATCAGCTGAGCTACTTCCGCATCTGTGTTAGTTTATTCAATTTTTAAATTGACAATGTATGAAAAATTGTGGGCAGTGATGGATTCGAACCACCGAAGGCGTAGCCAGCTGAGTTACAGTCAGCCCCATTTGTCCACTCTGGTAACTGCCCCCTTGTAACGGAGTACAAAGGTAATACTATTATTTGTATTTCTTGTTAAGTGCAACCATTTTTAATGCTGTGATTGCAGCTTCATCTCCCTTATTTCCATATTTCCCTCCTGAACGGTCTTGAGCTTGCTCAAGCGTATCGGTTGTTAAAACCCCGAAAATAACAGGAACATTATATTGTAAGTTCAATTCAGTAGCACCTTGAGTTACTCCTTCGCAAACGTATGTGAAATGAGGTGTTTCGCCCTGAATAACACATCCAAGTGTGATAATGCTGTCAAACTTATTGCTTTGAATAAGTTTTTTTGCACCATAGGTTAGCTCAAAGCTACCGGGTACATGCTCTACTGTGATGTCTTCTTCTTTAACACTATGTTTAATTAGTGTTTGTTTTGCTCCCTCTAGTAAACTGCCTGTTATTGGGTAGTTCCACTCAGAAACAACGATTCCAACTTTTATACCCTCTCCGCTTGGAACGGTATCAGCATCGTATGATGATAAGTTTTGAAGTTTTGTAGCCATGTATAATTATTCTCCCTTTTGCTGAAGTTTAGAAGCTTCAATATACTTGTCAGCCTCTTGAGCTTGAGGGCTGTTGATGTATTTGTTTTTAATCATCTCGAATGTCTCAATAGCTTTAGTGTAGTTGTTCGAGTGGAAGTATGCCATGCCTACCTTGTTGTAGTATATTGGACTTAGAAGCTCATCATTCGCCTTTTTTGCAGCACTGTTAAACGCAGAAATAGCTTTTTCAGTATTGCCCATATTCATATATATGTCACCTACTGCTCCTGCAACTGCAGGTGTTATCAATAAGTCACCACCATTAAACTTGTTAAGGTGTTTAAGTGCTTGTTCGTTATCTCCCAATCGTCCATAACCAATACCTGCGTATGCATATGCAAGATCAGCAGCTTTGGTGCCATGGAAATCTTTGATGATTCTTTCAAATCCAATATAATCATTGCCGTTTCCAAATATGGCTAATGAATCTTGTTGGTTTTGGAAATATCTCTCGCCTTTATACAAGGCAGCTAATGCTTTTTCATTTCTAGGGTGTTTGTATGCATAGTTGTATGCTATTACACCTCCTACAATGACAATCACTGCTATAAGAGCTATAAGAATCTTCTTTTGATTCTTTTCGATAAAATGTTCTGATGCAGATAATACTTCTTCGATATTTTCAAAACCTGCTTCGGTTTTGGCTGCTGTTTTTTTCTTTGACATTTGTAGTATATAAAAAGTTTATGTTATCAAATTTTGAGATGCAAAAGTAATATTTTTTGAAGTATAAATAAAATATAATTGAATGTTTTTTGTGAAATGGGTTTTTCTTAACGTGTTATTTTATAATTGAGTGTAAATATTTAGTAGTTAATATTAATCTTTTGAGTAAGTTTGTAGTCATATTTGATAATTGGAATAATATTAAAGAATAATTATGATGAGAAAAATGTTGATTACAGTAGCATTGTTGTTACTAGTAATGGTTCAAGTAAATAGTCAGTCAGTATTCACTACTGTACCCGTTGTGAATGATAAAGTATCTTTTCAACAATTTGTGCATATAGATAATAGTTTGTCTTTAGATCAGAGATACTCATTATTATATAAGTGGGGCAAAGATAATTATTCAGGAAATCCTCTGTTGGCAGGAATTAGATTTGATGATAAAAATAAATCTATAACAGTAAGTTCGAAAGTGGAATTATTGTTGCCGCAAAATAGTGATGGTGTTCGCGAAAAGGTAATAATGAACTATAGGTTTGATGCTTCTATAACTAATGCCGGACTTTCTTTAATAATCAGGGATATAAGTTATCAAAATGTTCAAACCAAGGGCCCTTCTTTATTCCCGAAAACCTTCTCGGCAGAAAACACTATTACGCAGACTGCTATTTCTGCTGCACCTCAATCGGAAAAAGAATTTAAGGTGAATACTCAAAAAAGCACACTGTATTTTCTAAATGAATTATATGAAGAGATAAGTGGTGTTTTTGCGCTAAATGAATAAAGAAAAAACTGTAACCTCGTGATTTTATTCACTATATTCTTGCAGGTTATAAATATTATGGTTAATTTTGCGCCCTGATTTGTGGAAAATATTCCATTCATACTTACAGAAAATCAATATAATACATATAGCAATGTCTAAAATTTGTCAAATAACAGGAAAGAGAGCAATGGTTGGAAACAACGTCTCTCACTCTAACAGAAAAACGAAAAGAAAATTCAACGTGAATCTGTTTAGAAAGAAATTCTTTTGGGTGGAAGAGAATGTTTGGATAAGCCTGAATGTATCTGCAGCAGGTTTACGCACTATTAACAAGGTTGGTCTTGATGCAGCGCTAAAGTCAGCAGCTGAAAAAGGATATTTAAACGCATAATATATTAGGAGGATACAGTTATGTCAAAAAAAGCAAAAGGAAATAGAGTTCAGATCATCCTAGAATGTACTGAACATAAAGAAAGCGGAATGCCTGGTACTTCTAGATATATTAGTACTAAGAATAAGAAAAATACTTCTCAAAGATTGGAGTTGAAAAAATACAATCCAATTCTTAAGAGAATGACCGTTCATAAAGAAATTAGATAAAAGAAATTAGATTATGGCAAAAAAAGCAGTCGCAGGTTATCGCGATAAATCATCAACTACAGGACGTAGCCATACCAAAGTTATTAAAATGGTAAAGTCTGAAAAAACTGGCGCATACGTTTTTCAAGAAGAAATGGTACTGAACGAAAATGTTCAGGATTTTTTCAAGAAGTAAAAAGGTTAAAGATATGTAAAACTTCTCTGCATGATATTGTGGAGAAGTTTTTTTTATATACATTTTTGTAGATTTGTAGATAAATGCGGTATTGACCTAAATGTACTCCGCAAACAAACTTTAAAATTGAACTTAAGGATTTTATTATGGCATTTTTTAATATTTTCTCAAAAAAGAAAAAAGAAACTCTTGATCAGGGTTTGGAAAAAACGAAAAGTAATATTTTCTCTAAACTAACCAGAGCAGTAGCAGGAAAGTCAAGAGTTGATGATGATGTTCTTGATGAATTGGAAGAGGTTCTTGTTACATCGGACGTTGGGGTTGATACTACGTTGAAAATAATTGAACGTATAGAAGAGCGTGTAGCTAGAGATAAATATGTTGGAACTGATGAACTTACATCTATTCTAAGAGCGGAGATAGCCAATCTACTTACTGAGAATAATTCAGATGACTTAGCCGGGTTTACTATTCCTGATGATAGAAAACCTTATGTTATTATGGTTGTCGGGGTTAATGGTGTTGGGAAAACTACCACTATTGGTAAGCTTGCACACCAATTTAAACAAAATGGCTTGTCTGTATATCTTGGAGCTGCTGATACATTTAGAGCTGCTGCTGTGGAACAGCTTGATATTTGGGGAGAAAGGGTAGGCGTTCCGGTTATTAAACAAAAGATGGGTGCAGACCCTGCTTCTGTGGCATTTGATACTATTAGCTCGGCAAAGGCTAATGATGCAGATGTTGTGATAATAGACACTGCGGGTCGTCTTCATAACAAGGTTAACCTGATGAATGAGCTTACTAAAATTAAAAATGTGATGAGTAAGGTTGTTCCGAACACTCCTGATGAAGTGCTCTTAGTTCTAGATGGGTCAACTGGACAGAATGCTTTTGAACAAGCCAAACATTTTACAGCTGCAACTGAAGTATCGTCACTAGCTATTACTAAACTTGACGGAACAGCTAAGGGCGGTGTAGTTATAGGTATCTCTGATCAGTTTAAGATTCCTGTAAAATACATTGGACTAGGTGAAGGAATAGACGACTTGCAGGTGTTTAGACGCAAAGAATTTGTGGACTCGCTGTTTGGCGAGTAGTTAGCAGATAACAATTAATTAAATATTAAAATACTATTATCTATTTCTATTAGCTTTTAAGCTTTTGTGAGATAGATTTGTTGGCAATTTATGTGTTGTCCGGCATATTGTTAGATAATAAATACCTTACTCAATAATATGAGAAGAAATAAAATAGATGTAATAACGCTTGGTTGCTCTAAAAATTTGGTTGATTCGGAGTTGCTAATGCGCCAGTTTGTGGCAAATGGATACACTGTTGAGCATGATCCGGAAGAGCCTGATGGAGAGATTGCGGTTGTTAATACTTGTGGATTTATAGGTGATGCTAAGGAGGAATCAATTAATATGATTCTTGACTTTGTGGAGGCTAAGAAGCAAAACAAACTGAAGAAACTCTTTGTCATGGGCTGTCTTTCTCAACGATACGTTGATGAGCTACGTGTTGAGATTCCTGAAGTGGATGCTTTTTATGGAAAGTTTGATTGGCGCGGAATTGTAGATGAGTTGGGCAAGTCTTATTATAAAGATTTGGAATTTGACAGGTCATTATCTACTCCTCCCCACTATGCATACGTGAAAGTATCGGAGGGATGCGACAGAACCTGCGCATATTGTTCTATTCCAATAATTACGGGCAAAAATATATCGCGTCCTATTGAAGACATAGTGGAAGAGGTTAAGCTGCTAGTCAATAAAGGAGTTAAAGAGTTTCAGCTAATAGCGCAGGATCTGACATATTATGGTTTGGATAGATACAAATCCATGAAGTTGCCTGAATTAGTTGAAAGAATATCTGATGTGGAAGGCGTAGAGTGGATTCGCTTACATTATGCCTATCCGTTACATTTTCCTTTAGATCTTTTACGAGTAATGCGCGAAAGAGATAATGTTTGTAAGTATCTTGATATCGCATTGCAGCATGTTAGCAATGATATGCTTAAAAAGATGAGACGTAATATATCCAAGCAACAAACAATTGATCTTATTAAAAAAATTAGAGAGGAAGTACCCGGAATTCATATAAGAACAACCATGATGGTGGGACATCCGGGAGAAACAGAACAAGACTTTCAAGAGTTATTGGAGTTTGTAAAAGAGACGAAGTTTGAGCGCTTAGGAGCTTTCCCATACTCACATGAGGAGGGAACTTATTGTGATAAAAACTATATCGATGATATTCCCGCTTCAGTTAAACAGGACCGAATGAATCAGCTCATGGA
>CAZSKF010000020.1:0-4494 GCA_964607405.1 uncultured Proteiniphilum sp.
TTTCGAACAATTATTATTCGCTCGATGTTATTGTATTGCACATATTTAGTACATTTGTGCAGTAATTATTCAATAAACGAAAAGTATAAATATGAGTTACAACTTATTAAAAGGAAAAAGAGGGATAGTATTCGGCGCATTAAATGATCAATCAATCGCCTGGAAGGTTGCCGAAAGAGCAGCCGAAGAAGGAGCTATTCTAACTCTTTCTAATACGCCCGTAGCTGTAAGGATGGGTGATACAAATGCATTGGGAGAAAAAATTAATGCCGAAATATTACCAGCCGACGCAACAAACATTGAAGATCTGGAGATGGTATTCACAAAATCAATGGAAATACTTGGTGGAAAAATTGATTTCGTACTGCACTCAATCGGTATGTCGCCAAATGTGAGAAAGAAACGCACATACGACGACCTTGACTACAATATGTATAGCAAGACACTTGATATCTCGGCTATGTCATTCCACAAAATGTTGCAAGTGGCACGCAAACTAGACGCCATCGAGCGCGGCGGATCTATAGTGGCACTTACCTACGTAGCGGCACAACGAGTATTTTACGGATACAACGACATGGCAGATGCCAAAGCATTGCTAGAGTCTATCACTCGCAGCTTTGGATACATATATGGAAGAGACAGAGGAGTGCGTATCAACACCATTTCTCAATCGCCAACAATGACCACAGCCGGAAGCGGTATCAAAGGAATGGAAGACCTGCTGGACTTCTCAGAACGCATGTCGCCCATTGGCAATGCCGATGCCGACGATTGCGCCGACTACTGCATCACTCTATTCTCAGACCTCACACGCAAGGTTACAATGCAAAACCTATACAACGATGGAGGCTTCTCGAGCATGGGTATGAGCCTAAGAGCAATGAAACAATATAGCAACGGCCTAGACGATGCAATGGACGATGACGGAAACATTATATATGGATAAATTATCGTACAGATAACATATAATCCTCATTAATAGAGTTAAAATAGTTCTTAAGCATTGCCTAAGAACTATTTTTTTATACATTTGCTTCACTATGTTAATAAAATTATATTCTGAAAATACAAACCCGCGCGGACTACAACACATTGTTGACGTTTTGCGCGATGGAGGCACAGTCATTTATCCCACCGACACCATTTACGGAATCGGATGCGATGCATTAAATGTTCGTGCCGTGGAGAAAATATGCGCTTTGAAAGGCATAGACCCACAGAAAAGCAATCTTTCAATTATTTGTAACGACCTTAGCAACATTAGCGAGTATGCAAAAGTAAGTAACAACACTTTCAAGCTGATGCGCAAAAATCTGCCCGGTCCGTTCACCTTTATTTTGCCCACCACATCATCCCTGCCCAAGATTTATAAAAACAGGAAAACCGTGGGAATACGCGTGCCCGACAATTCTATAATCAGAGAACTTGTGAGCATGCTGGGCAATCCCATCCTGAGCACCACCGTTAAAGATGAAAACGATGAAGTGGAATACACTACCGACCCCGAACTTATTTATGAAAAGTGGGGCGAATTTGCCGATATCGTTATAGATGGAGGCATTGGCGGCATAGATCCATCAACAGTGGTGGACTGCACGGGCGACGAACCCGTTATTATCCGACAAGGAAAAGGAGAATTAATTTACTAACCACACACGTGTATGAAAAAACTATTCATCTATTTATTCGCTATACTATTTATAGCAGGTATAGGGGTTTCGTGCGAAAGCAAAGAACCCTCCGTTAACAAGCCCAACACCAATGGAGATATCAACCCCGTATCTCAGTTTGTTTACGATGGCCTTAGCAGCTTCTATCTTTGGACTGATTATATGATTGACAAGAAGCCAACCAAAAACGACGACAACCCCGAAGATTATTTCAGCAGTCTGCTATATAAACCCACCGACAAATGGTCGTGGATTACTGACGATGTGGATGAACTACTGGCCGACTTTGAGGGAGAAGCAATGTATGCATTTGGGTTTACACCCCTCGCCCGATGGTCGGACGATAGCCAACAATATATTATTGGCTTTGTGAGATACGTATATCCCAATACACCTGCACAAGAAGTAGGATTGAAACGAGGTGAAATAATTACACACATAGATGGGCAAAAAATAACACTGGCAAATTACACCAAACTATTTGGAGCCACATCCAAAACTACCTTCACCGTTCGTGATCAGAACTTTGAAAACCCCAGAAGCATCGAAATCACACCCCGCGCAGTGTCCACAGACCCTGTGTTATACTACAACGTGTATGACGATATTGATGAGAATAAAACAATTGGATATCTGTTCTACACAGGCTTCATATCCAATTATAACAATAGCTTGTATGCAGCATTTCAGCACTTCAAAGAACAGGGAGTTACAGACCTGGTGCTCGACCTTAGATACAATCCCGGCGGAAGTATCGGTGCAGCAGGATATCTGATGTCGCTAATAGCCCCCAAGAAAGATGTAGAAAACAAATCCGTATTCACCATCATGGGTTATAACACCTACGTCAATGCGGCATACGATGCCAATGGCTGGGAAAGAACCAGCAGACTGGGAAGCTACAACAGCACAACGGAGCAAAACCCGCTTAATGCCAATCTTGACCTCGACAAAGTGTATATTATAGCCACCGGCAGCTCGGCATCAGCATCAGAGCTAACCACCTTCTGCTTGCGCCCATTTATGGAAGTGGTGCATATCGGCCAAAAGACTTCGGGAAAATACACAGCATCGTGGACAGTGCATGGCTACGATAGTTATAATGGAAAATGTCAACCAGTATATAAGGCAGAATCACTAAACAGTTCCGCCAAAACAAAACTAAAAAACTGGGCAATGCAACCCATAGTGGGCAGATATACCGACAAAGATGGCAACGACTTTGTGGCCGATGGCACATTGATACCAAACCATCCGATAGAGAGCCAGGAGAATAACACCAAAACATGGACCCCAATTGGCGACCCTGATGATTATCTTTTTGCAAAAGCAATATCATTGATAACAGGCAAGCCATATGACGAAACCAGATTTAGAAGCGCAGCAGCAATGGGAGTAGAATCGGGATTGAAATCGCAGCAAGAAGAGCGCATCAGCAGAGCTGTATTATTAGACAACTTGCGCCCTATAGAAAAATAGGCAACAAACATACGCATACGAAAAAGGGTTAGCACGATGCTAACCCTTTTTTTATTCCAGATGAACCGGAACATTCATAAATAATTCATTATCCAAAGAATTGTATTTTATGTATTCATCACGCTCAAGTGTTTTCTGCAGACTGTAGTCTCTCTGCGCCCTAATCTGCTTTATCTTCTTACTCTTGTTAAACACCGAGCGCTTCTCCACGTTATATATCCTCATCAAATATTTAAGCTCTATTTCCTTCACATACTCGGCCTTCTCATCACTAAAACCGATTATGCCTTTATATTTCTCCACCTTATATTCTACCGATTGCTTTAATGCCTTCTCAATCTCTCCTTCTGCTCTAACATTTGCAGCCATAGCCATCAAAAGCACAGACATCAGCATGGTGGCAATTCTTGTAACTTTCATAATCAACATCTGCTTGTTGATTGTTATGACTCTCTTTTCATTATTTAGTTTAACCCTCACGCCAAAATCATTACCTTTGCGTAAAGAAAATAAAACAACAACCACAAATGACATATAAAGGAGAATTAAGAAAAATGCCTGCAATGATTGGCAACGATAATATAGTGAAATACGGATTATTGCTGTTTGACACCGCCAACCAATCGCACCAGCTAATAGACATGAGTGAAATTATTGGCAAGGAGATAAACCTATCTTTTGAGGGTAATATATATTGCATTGGCTGTGGCAGAAAGACTAACAAATCATTTGCACAAGGATTTTGCTTCCCATGCTTTAGAGACTCCCCCTTAAACTCTGAATGTATTATAAAGCCGGAGCTATGCAAAGCGCATCTGGGCGAAGGAAGAGACCCCGAATGGGAAGAGGAGCATCACAACAAGCCCCACTATGTGTATCTGGCAGCTACCGACAAGGTGAAGGTGGGCGTAACACGCGATACGCAGATACCCACCCGATGGATTGATCAGGGTGCAAGTTCGGCAATAAAGCTAGCACTGACGCCCAACAGATATTTGGCGGGTGTAATAGAGGTTGCACTCAAAGACACGTTTGATGATAAAACAAACTGGCAATCAATGCTCAAAAATATTATAGACGATAGTATTGATTTGGTGCAAACCAAGCATGAGTTGGAAATGGTTCTTCCTGATGATATCAGCCAATATATATGTGACGATGATGATGTAACCCATATCAACTATCCCGTTATTGAGTTTCCCAAGAAGATAAAGAGCATCAATCTTGATAAGGATTTATCATTTAGCGGAAAGCTTATAGGCATCAAGGGGCAATACCTGCTTATGGATAATGATAGAGTTATCAATCTCAGAAAGTATGCGGGATATGAGGTTAGTATAAC
>CAZSKF010000020.1:4594-23803 GCA_964607405.1 uncultured Proteiniphilum sp.
TATTGTATTAAAATATTGATATTAGATTTTGACAGCCGTTTAGGCATAAAAACAAACCGGCCACAGAAAATGATTCTGCGGCCGTTTTTGCTTTATATTAGTTGTCTAAATTATACTACACTTATACTATGCTGTATTGCTCCTCTATTCCGTCTAATATTTCAAATAGTTCTGGAAGAGTTTTTGCACGAAGCATAGCAATACGGGTAGCTTTAAAATCGGGAATACCCTTAAAGATGGGCGATGCTGCCAAATGGCGACGCATATGCAGAATACCCCTTAGCTCGTCAATCCTGTCAACACTCTCTTGCACCTGACGCTTTAGTACATTTAGATAGTATGAAAATGAATTTGGTGTAAGCTCCTCGCCTGTCTCCAAAAAGTGCTTCACTTCGCTAAATATCCATGGTGCACCAAAGCTTGCACGACCAATCATTACGGCATCTACACCAGTTTGGTCAAATCGTTGCTTGGCTATTTGTGGAGTGGTAATATCACCGTTTCCAATGATGGGGATACGCATACGCTGATTATTTTTCACATCACCTATAAGCGTCCAGTCGGCCTCACCTTTATATTGCTGGCTGCGTGTGCGTCCATGAATGGTGAGAGCCACAATGCCGGTGTCTTGCAACTGTTCGGCAAGGTCAACAATGATTTTGCTATCATCATCCCACCCCAATCTGGTTTTTAGGCTGACAGGTATTTTAACTGCGTTAACTACCCTCTCCGTAATCTCTATCATCAGTTCGGGAGTTTTCAACATTCCTGATCCTGCACCTCTTCCGGCCACCTTCTTGGCAGGGCATCCAAAGTTGATATCTATCAAATCGGGATTGGCCTCTTCACAAATCTGAGCAGCCTCGGCCATCGAGTCGGGGTCGTTTCCATATATCTGAATTGCCACAGGGCGTTCGTCTTCAGATATGGTGAGCTTCTCCTTAGTCTTTTTGACATGACGAATAAGTGCATCACTCGACACAAACTCTGTATATACCATGTCGGCCCCAAACTCTTTGCACAAAAGCCTGAAACCAATATCCGTCACATCCTCCATAGGAGCAAGGAATACGGGATATTTAGGAAATTCTATATTAGCTATTTTCATTATTGATTTATCAATTTTTCTTTCCATTCTTCCTCTTTGAAGCCTACCAGCACAAAATCGTCGGACACAAGAACCGGTCTCTTAACCAGCATTCCGTTTGTGGCCAACAACTGTACAAGCTCGTCACGAGAAGCAGTTTTAACAACATCCTTCAGATTGTTGTCCTTATACACCTTGCCCGATGTATTGAAAAACTTCTGGATGGGCAGTTCGCTACGATCTATCCATTCCGACAGTTCTTCGGCTGTGGGGTTATCCTCAACAATGTGTCGCGATGTTACCTCAACACCATTATCACTAAGCCACTTTGCAGCCTTGCGACATGTTCCACACTTGGGATATTGCACAAATAAAAGACCCATATTATATTTATTATAGTTTTATTGAAATATTATTTAGACGCAAAGGAGTAACAGACGAGTCAGCTCCCAAAGCCTTAATTTTGATATCGCCACTAAAAGGCATTGTTGCCACTTTTTGAGAATACACAGTCCACTCGTTCAACAACTTGAACCCGTAGGAAAACTCCTTCTCAAAGCCATTGTAGTATTTAATCATTATTTGGTTGTCACCTTTCTTAAGGGGCAACATCACTATCTCCTTTTGCGATTTGATTCTGTTGGGCGAGAAATGAGCTGTGATATATTCACCATTCAACAGAATATAAACAGCATTACCCGATTCAACTTCTATAGCCACCTCCTGCTCGCGCGTGGAATGAACGTTTTGCAAGAAAATGACACTCGCACGTGGTAATATCTTTTCTGTTACAGACTTGCCATACTCAAAATCAGATACCTGCTTCCACGATTTATTTTGCGTCACATCAATCACCTCTGTTCCCTCATCTGGCATATTGCCAAACACGCCACGACCGGGCTGACGATACAAGCTTCCCAGCTGTACGCTATTTTTTGGTAGATAAACAGTTTTAGAGCTTGTTGGTTCAAGTGTTACATTATTATTAACATCAGCTGAGGATATCTCTATCTCTCTGCCCTTTTCATTGTCGGTATAATAAATAGTGGGCGATACCTGCTTTTTGCCCGATTTCACACTCCACTCATAGCCCACAAGGCTTTTGTAGCCCGCATAGTAATTAAGGCTGGAGTGACCGAACAGTTTGTTTGAGTTGTGCGGCGTTAGCATTCCCTTTGTCACAATAGACGAAGGCACGGTGGTAAAACCATTTTCAAACTCAACTTTAAGCACAGGCACATTATCAGTTTTTGTCAATCCCGAAAGATTCACCTTTAGTGAATTGCCTTTTTGCGCAAAGTCAACAGACTGTCCCGAACCTAGCACAGAAACACTTTTGACCTTACCGTTAAAGCCATCAATGTTTATATTATTATCCGCAGGGATATTGCTTACAAATGTGTATAAGTTGCCATTATTGGTAGTCATATCGCCAAACGAGAAGGGATGATCGAAAGGATTAGAGTGCGAAGCATAAATAGCCTCTGAGTTTTCTTTAACCCACTGACCGATGCCAAGCAATACATCACGCTCAAACTCCACAATAGAACCATCACCACGGGGTCCTATATTAAGAAGGAAATTACCACCACGGCTAATCACCTTCACAAGGCTGGCTATTTTTTCATCTATTTTGTCTTTGGCTTCGCCACGCTCCTGCCATGAACGATATCCCCATGTTTCATCAAAAATAGAAGCTGCAGTTTGCCACGGCACTCCCATTTTATAATCAGGATATTCATTATCTGCCATCACGGCAAAGTCCACATAGTCATTGCCCAAGCGGCCGCTAATCATACAGTTGGGCTGTAGCCTATCAACCAACTCATACAATCCCTTACTTTGCTCGGGTGTCAAAGATCCCATATCAAACCAAATCTCAGAAACGGGACCGTAATTGGTCATTATCTCCTCCACTTGCTTCATATTAAACTCATAGTGCTCCTGAGTTAGCGGGTCGGCATTATGACTTGATATTGGATATGCATGTGGGAAATGCCAATCAATCAGCGAGTAGTAAACCCCAAACCCAATACCGCCACGCTCACAAGCCTCAGCCAATTCCTTCATCAGGTCTCTGCCATAAGGAGTGGCATCTACGATATTAAAATCAGTGTATTGCGAATGATACATACAAAACCCATCATGATGCTTTGAAGTAATAACAATAGATTTCATTCCGGCATCCTTTGCCAACTTCACCACCTCATCGGGATTCCATTTTTCGGGATTAAACTTATTAGCAGTATTGCCATACCAGTCACTAAAGATTCCGGCAAAAGATTGTATTTGCTCGCTATATCCGCGCTCCACTGGCTTGCCATCATACACACCGCCATATTCTGAATACAGCCCGAAGTGTATGAACATTGAATACTTTTGATCTAACCACTCTTGAGAAGGTTTTGGTTGCGCCATCAGAAACGAAGCCGCACACAAATAAAGAAGCAACATTTTGAGTCTCATATTTTCAATTTTATTTTTAGTGTTGGGAATATTATACCTAATAATATCACAGGAAGTTTCCGGACTATTATCAAAGTCCTGTTTTGAAACAACAAAAATAGATAATTAACGCTTTACTAACAAATTAGGCACGATAACTAAAAGTCATCGTGCCTAAAAAAATAAACTTTAATAATTTTATAGCTGTATCTTTTTTAGAATACTTGCTCTATCTCATCTATCATCATATTAACAGACATGATGCCACCACCTGCCAAATACCAGGTCTCGGGGTTAAGATAGATTATTCTATTATTTATTGATGCTGATGTTTGCTTAATAAGCATGTTTTCAACACTCTCTTTGTCTAACACCTCATTGCCAACAACCATGCTTCTGTCAACAATAAATATTATATCAGGATTTACCTTTTGCACATACTCGCTTGATACAGGATTGCCGTGAACGTGTGTTCCCAATCCCTCTTCGGCCTCTTTCACACCCATCACATCGTGGATGATTCCAAAACGAGAACCACTACCATATGCACTAAAGCGACCTCTATTGTGAAGAAGTATCAACGCTTTGGAACCATCTTCCTCTACTTTTGATTTAAGTTCTGTCACACGATTCACTACATTATTGTATGCTTCAGCAAAAGCCTCCTCTTTATCAAAAATCTTGCCCAAGTCTGTCCAGTTGTGCTCAATTGAACCCAGGAAGTTGTCGGTATTAACAACCGAGCCAACAATAACCGGTGCAATTGCCGAAAGATTATCATAAAAATCAGCAAGGCGACCACCTATGATAATCAGGTCAGGATTCACTGAGTTCACTTTTTCTAGGTCCACTTCAACTACACTACCCACATCCAGGATTGATGCATCATCTTTATATTTGCTAAGATGCTTGGGCACCGATAGTTTGGGTATAGCCACAGGCTTAACACCAATGTAATCCAGATTCTCTAATGCAGAATAGTCCAACACCACCACTCTTTGTGGATTCTTTGGAACCTCAGTTGTACCATAAGCGTGAGTAATAGTTACAGTCTCTCCACTTGCAGCACCATCTTTTTGCTGACCACCACCGCAGGCTGCAAAACCAATAAGCAAGCCTATTGCGAATACGATTGTTATGATATTTCTTTTCATCTGTTTAAAAATTTATTTATTGTTATTAATTATAGAAATTACAAATTCTTTTTTTATCCACCTCACAGATAGTAATCTTCAAGTCAAAAACATCTTTCAGCACATCTTCCTTTATAATATTATCTGTAGAGCCGGCATATCTCACCTTTCCATCTTTAAGGGCTACAATATGATCGGAATAGCTTGAAGCAAAATTAATATCATGCAAAACAATAATAATTGTCTTGTCCAACTCATCTGCCAAACGTCTCAGCGTCTTCATTGTTTGCACCGAGTGGCGCATATCTAAGTTATTTAATGGTTCGTCGAGCAACACATATTCAGTGTCTTGCGCAACCACCATAGCCATATAGGCCCTTTGTTTTTGCCCGCCGCTAAGCTCGTCAATAAATGAGTTCTCAATATCTTTCAAGTCAAGATACTCAATTGCCATATCCACCTTAGCTATATCCTCATCAGTCAGCTTATCCTGCGAGTAGGGAAATCTGCCAAAGGAAACAAGCTCCCTCACAGTAAGCTTTAGTCGCACATGATTGGATTGCTTAAGAATAGAAAGCCTTTGGGCAAGCATTTTATTTTTATATTCAGTCACATTCTTTTCATCTACCATTACTATACCACCATCTTGTGCAAGCAGGCGGCTGATGATAGACAACAGAGTGCTCTTGCCTGCACCATTGCTACCGATAAGAGAAGTAACCTTGCCTTTTGGGAATTTCAAATCAACACCATCCAAAACAATTTTCTTACCATATTGCTTTGTTATTTCTTTTACTTCTATCATATTTTTTTAACTCGTAATAATAAGTACATAAAATAAACCCCTCCCACCATATTGATGATGGTACTTACAGGAATTGAAAGATTAAAGAATCTCTCCATCAAAAACTGTCCGCTAATGAGCGTCACAGCCGTCACAAGAATTGCCGCTGAGATAACGATGCTATGCTTATATGTTTTAAACAACTCATAAGTAAGATTCGAAACCAACAGACCAAGGAACGTTATCGGCCCCACCAATGCAGTAGATATCGAAACCAGGATAGCTATAATTACCAGAAACAACTTTACCATAGTGTTATAATTAACTCCCAGGTTGATACACTGATCTCTCCCTAGCGACAATATATCAAGATACTTGGTTAGTCTGAAACCAAACACCAATAGCACTACCGTAACAATGCCCGTGGGCCACAGCAGACTTGTATTAACCTTATTGAAGGTTGCAAACATCTTGCCCTGAACTATAAAATAGTCGTTAGGATCAATCAGCAATTGCATAAATGAGCTAAGGCTGTTGAATAACGTTCCCGCAATTATACCAACCAGCAGAAGCAAGTACAGGTTATCCTTCCCCCTCTTGTATATCAGCAAATACAGCAAAAAGGCAAACCCAATCATCGTGACAACCGAGAACATAAAGTTGCCAATACTGCCCAAAACCTTATAGGTGCTATCACCATAAATATACACAATGATAGTTTGCAGCAGCAAATAAACCGATTCAAATCCCATTATGGAGGGAGTAAGAATTCTATTATTTGTAATAGTTTGAAAAGCCACTGTAGAATAAGCCACACCACCCGACACTATCAGGATGGCAGCCAGTTTCAGCGAGCGCAGCTTGAGAGCAAACTCCCAGTTGCCTCCAATTTTATAGAACAAGAACAGCGCAATTGACAAAAGAAGCAATGCCGAAACAACAATATAATTTCTCTTTATAGTTTTCATCGCTTCTTCAATATCATTATTAAAAATATTACAGCACCTATTATGCTAACTGTCACACCTATCGGCACCTCGTAGGGATAGATAACAATTCGTCCCACTATATCCGAGATCAATAAGAAAATAGCACCCGTGAGTGCAACATATGGAAGTGTGCGTTTAAGATTATCGCCAAACATAAGGCTCACCACATTGGGTACTATCAATCCAAGAAAGGGGATAACACCCGATGTTATAACCACGGCACTAACAGTAAGTGACACGCAAAACAATCCTATATTCATAACAGCTTTATAGTTGAGTCCAAGGTTTTTTGAGAAATCCTCGCCCATACCTATTACTGTAAACTTGTTGGCATAAATATATGTAATCACAATAGCCGGAAGGCTAAGGTATATCAGCTCATAGCGCCCTTGCAACACACCCGAGAAGTCTCCAATCATCCAAGCATTAGTATCCTGAACAATATTCATTCTCACAGCAAAGAAGGTGGAGATAGCACCAATAATGCCCCCAAACATCAAACCAACGATGGGAACAAACACCACATTGCGATGGCGTATTCGTCTAACTATACCAAGGAATATTATACTTGCTACGAAAGTGAAAAGGAATGCAAACAGCATCTTCATTGCCGTGCCGGCAGTGGGAATTAATATCAGAAACATCAAAAGCCCCATCTTAGAGGCCTCAAGAGTTCCGGCAGTGGTAGGAGCAACAAACTTATTCTGCGTCATTTGTTGCATGATAACCCCCGATATACTCATACCTACACCTGCAAGTATAAGAGCTACCGTTCTGGGTATTCGGCTAATCATTATCAGGGATAGCTTCTCGCTATCCAAACTAATAATATCAGCAATTGTTATATCTGCCACCCCCACAAAGACCGATATGCCGGCAATCACAAGCAATGTGAGCGTGAGTATTATTGTTCTCAATCTAATTATCTATTTTACAAGTTGTTCCGACTGGTTTCATATAAGAAATAATCAGTGTAGGTGCATAACCTATCTATGTTACAAAGTTAATGTCTATATAAAAACTTATCAATACCTATTAATTAGTATAACATGGTTCTTTTATACCCTGATATAGTGAGTAAGACAAAACAAAAAAGTGCAACACCACCATTATCAGGTAGTATTGCACTTTATGTATTTATATAATCTTTATATAATCTGCGTGCTATTTATATCTAGCCCACTTAAACATCTCTTTAATTGTAACCTTCTTGCCATACATCAATATACCCACGCGATATATCTTGGCAGCAAATCTTGAAATAATGATAAATGTGCCAAACAACAGAGCCACTGATAATAGTTTTTCCCACAATGGAATACCAAAAGGAATACGAACCATCATCACAATGGGCGAGCTAAACGGAATTAGCGATGCCCAGAAAGCTAGTGGTCCGTCAGGATTTTCGATACTATATATCCCTGCAAAGAATGCAAAGATAATTATCAGAGTCACAGGAAATGTAAACTGAGACACATCCTCATCACTATCAACACCCGATGCAAACATCGCAAATATAGATGCATAAAGGATATAACCGCCAATAAAGTAAATAAGGAAATAGAAGCCAATCTCAATCCAGTTAACACTCATAATGCTCTCCATTGCTTTAGCTATCTCTTCGTTAGAAATACTTTGTCCTGCACCGGCCATCATTGCAGTAGTTGACTGATCGGGCATGGTTATAAACAAAGACACGATACTAAACAAAGCACCGGCTAGAATGCCCCAAACAGCCAATTGAGTGATACCAACCAAGCCAACACCTATAATTTTACCGGTAAGCAGTTTCACAGGCTTAACAGACGAAACCATCACCTCCACAATACGGCTTTTCTTCTCCTCCAATACACTTTGCATCACCATGCTACCATACATTAGGATAAACATATAAATCAAAATAGTGAAAACCATTCCAATTATAGTTGCCATTGTTGTTGAAGATTCGGCAACATTGCCATCGCTCGACATCCTCATGGTTTTGAGTGATACCGACCCACCCTCTTTTATTATTGATCTCACCTGAGCAATAGCCTCGCTGTCTATTTGGCTATTCACGGTCAACTCATCCAATCTCTGCTGAGTAACTTTCTCATTCAAGGCTCGTTCAATCATTGACTGAAGCTCCATTGGTGCTTGCTTTTCAGACAATATAGATACAGCCTTGGGGCGCTTGTTCAAATCATCCGTAATCTGCAAAATAGCAAAAACATCCTTTCCTAGATTCGATTCGGCAGCCTCCCTATCAGGTGCATCAATCACCTGAAACTCATATCTGTCTGTTGACTTAAGAAGTGGGGCATACATCCCCGTATTATCTATCACCACCACGTTTTTAACGCCACTTTCATTTATTGTAGCCAACCATAACGGAAGCAGCGACATAGCCACCATCAAAAATGGCATCAAAAGAGTAAGAATAATAAAAGATTTCTTCTTTACCCTTGTTATATATTCTCGTTGTATTACTAAACTTAGAGTATTCATAATTAATTAAAGTATTTGAAATAGATTGACAAAATCAACACTATACAGGTTTTACGGTTTTAATAAAGACATCATTCATAGTAGGCATTTCCTCTTCGTAGCTCACCACGTTATAATAATCAAAAATCAGCTTTGCCAACTCATTATTATCCATAGGCAGCTCCTTCTTAAGCCTCACATCCGTATATTCGTGATACTTTTCTTTTGACAATACAGTAAACGCAGGATGGTCAATATCAAAAGTACTTCCAAACACCCTAAACTTTAATATACCCGGGCTATACTCTTTTCTTATATCATACACCTTGCCCTGAAGCACAACCTCCGATTTGTTTATCAATGCAATATTATCGCACAGCTCCTCCACCGAACCCATATTGTGAGTAGAAAGAATAATGGTCTTTCCTTGTTCCTTCAATCTCAGCATCTCATTTTTTATCAACTCTGTATTCACGGGGTCAAAGCCACTAAACGGTTCATCAAAAATAAGCAAATCAGGATTATGAATTATAGTGGATATAAACTGCACCTTTTGCTGCATACCTTTCGACAGCTCCTCCACTTTTCGATTATACCAATCCATAATCTCAAAGCGTTTAAACCATTTCATTATCTCTGCATGAGCATCTTTTTTAGACAATCCTCTGAGTTGGGCCAGATACATGGCGTGTTCTCCTACCTTCATTTTGCGATACAAACCACGCTCCTCAGGCAGATATCCGATATTAAGAACATCACTACCCACAGATGGGCGTCCGTCAATCAATACCTCACCACTATCGGGCGCAGTGATGCGAGTTATAATACGTATGAGCGTTGTCTTTCCCGCCCCGTTGGGACCCAAAAGTCCAAAAACACTCCCCTTGGGAACTTCAATACTCACCTTATTCAGCGCAAGGTGATTTGAATACTGTTTTACTACATCAATGGTTTTTAGATACATGTTTTGTTATTAATGTTACTATTTATAATTGTTATATATAAGAGAGGCACTGTCACACATCCTATTTTAAGGTTAAAACCTCAGAACGATACGCTCACCCAGGTTTTTTGCCAGAATAATTTTCAACTCCTGCAACTCCTTAAGCTCAGTCAGCAAATCAAGCAAATTGGCCGAGTCAGCCTCTTTTATTTTATCTTTTACTTTTTGAATACGCTGCAATACATATGCATTTTTAAGCTCCGTTGTGGCTCTTATCACCAATCTATCAAGCGAGTTTCGTTCTCTAAGTTTTGAACTCTTATCATCCTCCTTCTCGCCCATCGTCTTGGCATGTATCTTGCTCAGTTGATACGGGTCACTAACCAAGTCAACCGCCAAACTGCTAATCTCAGGATTTATGTGATTCACAAAATACTTTATGGTATCAAACGCAGAATCATCCAGTTTGTTGCAAGCCTCCTCAAAAATAAGTCTATAAAGTTCATTTTTAAAGAATGGTTCCCCGTCAAACAAAAACTCATCTCGGGTCAAGTCATCACGAATAACTTCTATCACCGTCGGTCCATCTTCCTCTACTATCTCTACCTCCACACTCTTGCCATTAACCAGCTTGTTTTGAGTGTCAAACTTAATAAATATGGGCAAAGTGCCATATCTGATTATATACCTAACCAACTCCTTCTCATGAAAATCAAAAGGATTTGCAACTTTACTTCTCACTGCAGGAGACTGCAATGGTTGAACAACGCCCGTGTATTGATTATTCTGAACAGCACCACTAGCTTCAGAACGAGCCTGCTCCTCTTTTTTCTTATCAAATCTGCGACGGCGAAGCTTGTTGACCGAATCAATAATCACCTCCTCGCGTGCACCAAACACATTTGATGCTTCTTTGATATATACCGAACGCTTGATGGCATCAGGAATAAAAGAGATACTCTCCACCACATTACTGATAAGCCCCGATCGTTTAATTGGATCGTCGCCCGTCTCTTCAAGCAGCAACTTAGTTTTGAATCCTATAAAGTCCTGCTCATTCTGCTCAATATATTTATTAAACTGTTCGGCATTTTGTTTGCGTGCAAAAGAATCAGGGTCCTCCCCTTCAGGCAGAAGCACCACCCACACATTCATTCCACTCTCCAGCAGCAGGTCTATCCCCCTAAGTGCGGCAGCTATCCCTGCTTTGTCGCCATCATACAGCACAGTTATATTCTCCGAAAAGCGGCGAATCATATTTATCTGTCCCTGAGTGAGAGCAGTGCCGGATGACGACACCACATTTTCCACTCCCGCCTGATGCATAGACAAAACATCGGTATAACCCTCCACCAGGAAGCATTTCTTTGCCTTAACAATAGCAGCCTTGGCAAAGTAAATACCATACAGTTCTTTACTCTTAGAGTATATCTCACTCTCGGGCGAGTTTACATACTTAGCCAGTTTATCCGCTTTGCGTAATATTCGTCCGCCAAAAGCCACCACCTTTCCCGACAGCGTATGAACCGGAAAAATAACACGCCCCCTGAACCTGTCATACAAAGCACTGTTATTCTCACCACCTCCTGCCAGACCGGTCTTAATCAGAAAATCTTGTTTATATCCCTGCCTTAGTGCCTCAGTGGTGAAAGAATTACGCTCATCCAAACTATATCCAAGCTGAAACTTCTTTATGATATCATCCCTAAAACCTCTTTCGCGGAAATAACTCAAACCAACAGCTTTTCCTTCGTGATGTTCATGCAGAGTCTTCACAAAGTAATCCCTGGCATACTCATTAAGGATAAACATACTCTCGCGATCACTCTGCGCCTGTTTTTCCTCATCAGTATATTCCTTTTCTATAACCTCTATATTATACTTCTTAGCCAGATACTTCAAAGCCTCGGGATAAGTAAGCTGCTCATGCTTCATTATAAAATGAGTAGGCGAACCACCCGTGCCACATGAAAAACATTTGCACAAGTTCTTTGCCGGCGATACATAAAAGGAAGGAGTTCTATCGTCATGAAAAGGGCATAGCCCCACATAGTTGACACCACGGCGACGCAGTGTAACGAAATCTGACACAACCTCAACGATTTGGGCTGCGTCATGAATTTTAGCTACTGTTATCGGATCTATCATTTTCGATTTACGAAATTAGTAATTTATTCCTTAATTCAATTTTTTAATAGAAATAATATCGTAATTTTGCAGAAGAGTAGATTTAACTTTAACAAATAAATACAACTTTAAAATGAGCACTATTAACTGGTCGGATCTCTCATTTGGTTATATCAAAACAGACTATAATGTAAGATCCTATTTCAAAGATGGACAGTGGAGTACACCTGTAGCAGACACCTCCGAGTATCTAAACATTCACATGGCAGCCACATGTCTTCACTATGGTCAGGAAGCGTTTGAAGGAATGAAAGCCTTCAAGGGCAAAGATGGAAAAATCAGAGTTTTCAGAATGCGTGATAATGCATTGCGACTACAATCATCATGCCGAGGAATTTTAATGCAAGAATTGCCCGTCGAGTTATTCGAAGAGATGGTTGAACTGGCAATTAAGAAAAACGAACGCTTCGTTCCTCCTTACGAAAGCGGAGCATCGCTTTATATTCGTCCCCTTCTGATAGGCACTAGCGCACAAGTGGGCGTGAGACCTGCCACAGAATATACATTCCTGATTTTTGTGACACCCGTGGGCCCATATTTCAAAGAGGGATTCAAGCCAACACCTATGGTTATTCTTCGTGAATATGATAGAGCAGCACCACAGGGTACAGGCACTTTCAAAGTGGGTGGCAACTATGCAGCCAGTCTCACAGCGGGCAACAAAGCATCACAGCTGGGATACTCAGCAGTGTTGTACCTTGATGCAAAAGAGAAGAAATATATAGACGAGTGTGGTCCTGCCAACTTCTTTGGAATCAAAGATAACACCTACATCACACCCAAGTCTGAGTCAATCCTGCCATCAATCACCAACAAGAGCTTGATGCAACTGGCAGAAGATATTGGTTTGAAAGTAGAGAGACGTCAAGTACCGGTAGAAGAACTTGCTACATTTGAAGAAGCAGGTGCATGCGGCACAGCGGCTGTTATCAGCCCTATCTTGCGCATCGACGACCTGTCGGAAGACAAAACATACCAATACTGCAAGGACGGAAAAGCAGGTCCCATATCTGAGAAGCTATACAACAAGCTTAGAGCAATACAGTATGGAGACGAGCCCGACACACATGACTGGGTAACCGTAATTGAATAATCACAAGTATTACATACACATTACAATGAAGACCGAATATTTTTCGGTCTTCATTTTTTTTGCGTCCTTTGCATTATAGATTTCACAGACTTATATTTCAACAGACATTAATTCAATAAAATAAAAATGAAAGCATTCTATAGATTGGTTTTATCAGCACTAACTGTGATTATTATCACATCATGTGGTCAAAATAAAACAAGCAGCAACAATGACACCCTCACCATAGGAGTAATGTCGTCTATGGACTACCTGCCCCTGGCAGTAGCAAAAGAGAGAGGCTACTTTGCCGACAACGATCTCGATGTTACAATTCAAAAATTCTACTCGGCCAATGACAGAGACGCAGCCCTACAAAGCCACAACCTTGACGGCACCATCCTTGACTATACAGGAGGAGCAATACAGGCAGCCGGCGGGATACCCCTAAAGTTCACATCACAATGTGACGGAACATTCGAAATGATTGTATCAAAGAGCAGCAATATCAACAGCATAGAAGACCTTAAAGGAAGCAAAATAGCAATATCACGCAATACCGTCATTGACTTTTGCACAGACAGGGCACTCGATCTTGCCAACATATCACACGACGAAGTAGAACTAGTGGAAATAAACAAAATTCCCCTTCGCCTGGAAATGTTGAACAACGCAAAAATTGATGCCACAATGATACCCGACCCCTTTGCAACCATTGCAAAGAGCGAGGAAAACAGAAACATAATCAGCATGAGCGACCTTGGCGTGCGAATCACGGGAATAGCATTTCATCAAAAAACAATTGATGAGAAAAAAGAGGCACTACAAAAACTATATGCAGCATACAACAGAGCAATACACGACCTCAACAACGAACCTGCATCGCACTTCGAAGATATTCTGATACAAGAGATAGGCATACCTGCACAATTAGCATCAAAAATTGTATTCCCACAATATACCGAAGCAAAAGAACCGGCAGAAAGCGACCTACAGGTAGTTGCAAAATGGCTAAAACAAAAAGAACTGGTGACACAAGACTTTGATATCAACACAATATCAGCTACAGGAATTCTTGATTAACAAAGATGGCAAACATTCACAGAGCACTTAATATAAACAACCTATCAGTAAGTATTGGCAAAAACCAAATAATCAATAATATATCACTAAGCATCAGCAGCGGTGATATATTGGCTGTGGTGGGTCCCTCAGGTTGCGGAAAATCAACCCTCCTAAACATATTAAGCGGAGTTATAAAAAACTATGACGGAGAAGTAACACTCAACAACAGCTCCCTCAAAGAACGCAACTTCAAATGCGGCTACGTGCCTCAAACCCTAGGATTGTTATCATGGAAAAAAGTAAAAGACAATATATTTCTCCCCTACAAAATTGATAAGACACTACAGCCCGACAATGCAAGCATCAACAAAATCATTGAAGAGCTGGATATCCAAGAGCTAATGGACAGATATCCCTCACAACTAAGCGGAGGACAACGCCAAAGAGTAGCACTGGCAAGAGCATTCGTTGCAGAACCAGACCTGCTGCTAATGGACGAACCCTTCTCAGCATTAGACGACCTGACAGCCGACATCTCACGAAAACTATTCTTAGACATTTGGGAGAAGCACAAAGCCACCGCCCTAATCACAACGCACAACCTCAACGAAGCTGCAAAGCTAGGCAAATACATACTCCTGCTAAGCAAGAGACCCGCTAAGGTGATGCACTTTATTGAAAACCCATTCTTCAATACACCTGACCACACCCACAACAAAGACTTCTATGAGTATGTGGCAGAACTAAAAGCCCTGCTCAGAAACAGCTCCAACAGCAATACATTATAAATAGATAAAGATGAAAAAAAGAAATACAACATTCAAGATACCATCTTCATTTAGACTACTGTTTATTGGAGTTGTCCTGTTCAACCTCACTTGGTGGCTATTTGCCATCACGTTTCAAAACAAGGCACTGCCCAACCCGATAGATGTATATAAAGCATTCTCAGCCACACTCACCCAAGGAATGATGGCACACTCGCTGGCAAGCTTCAGGCGAGTAGTAATAGGCACAGGCATATCACTCATTATTGCACTTATCCTGGGCACACTCACAGGACTAAGCAAAAAGGCCAACAAGTTGCTCAACCCCCTATTCTATCTATCATACCCCATACCCAAACTGGCACTCCTGCCCATTATAATGATACTGTTTGGAATTGGCGAGACCACAAAAATTATAATGATTATATTAATCATAGTATTTCAGCTCATCATCTCGATACGAGACTCCATCAAAAGCATAAATAAGGAAAACTTCTATGTACTGACATCGCTCAAAGCATCAAAAATGCAATACATAAGACACGTGGTGCTACCCGGCATTTTACCCGATATACTTTCGGCACTAAGGGTAACAGTAGGTATAGCCACATCTGTACTTTTTGTAACCGAAACCTTTGGCACCGACAAAGGCCTAGGCTTCTTTATTGTAGATGCATGGATGAGACTTGACTACATAACAATGTATGCAGGAATAGTAACAATATCAATAATAGGCTTTATACTCTTCCTGGTGATAGATATAACTGACGCACTATTCTGCAAATGGAACAAAATAAGAGCAGGGCAATAGACAATACTTCTAGCTGTTGTCCTCACTCCATCCCTTAAACGGATGAATAGACAGAAACGAATTGTAATACCTTACATTTCCCGTCACCTCCTCACCCAACCATTCAGGACGGTCATATTTTTCATTCTCACTATCCAGCTCCACTTCAGCAAGCAACAGGCCATCATTATCACCATGAAACTCATCAACCTCAAAAACATGATCGCCCACCTTCACCAAATACCGCGTCTTGTCTAATATAGCATCCTCACACAGCTCCAGCATCTCTTCAGCCTCAGCTTGCGGAATAGCATATTCCCACTCGTGGCGAGTAATAGTACCCTCCTTCACCGCCGTTTTAACAGTGATATATCCAACATCACCCTTAACGCGAACCCGCACCACATTAGCACCCGACAAAGCCAGATAGCCCTGCTTAATCTTAAAGGACTTAAACGCTTTTGATTTAAACTCCCCCTCAACTAAAAACTTTCTCTCTATTTCATAGCCCATAGTTATGATTGTTTTAATAAATAAGAATGAATATACAATAATACAAAATGATATCGATTATACACGCATATAGATACAAAAAAAACTATGCTTTAGTTTCGCGTAATCACTACGAAAAATAAAAAGCATAGTTAAAGTTTTGGTTAAGATTTCATATTATAATCAATGCGCGTAATTTCTTTTTAGAGTATGAAATCGCTACAAAGATAAAGCTTAGATCAATAGGGGCAGTGTATAGCCCCATATAATAACCAATAGTGTGGAAATATTCCACACCTACACTCCATTACACCTTATTTGTATTCCTTAAATAGCACTTTCTGCAAAGAGGCTGATAACTCTCAGACTCACCAAGCACCACCAGCTTATCATCATTAGTCATACGATGAGTTTGATTGGCAAGCGAACCACACTCCACACATATAGCATGAACTTTAGTCACATCATCCGCCACTGCACACAAGTTGGGCATCGGACCAAAAGGATTGCGCTTAAAGTCCATATCCAAACCCGCCACAATAACCCTTATACCCTGATCGGCCAGCGACTGACACACATCCACCAAACCATCATCAAAAAATTGAGCCTCATCAATGCCCACCACATCCACATCCGACGAAAGCAAAAGAATATTGCTCGAATGCTCCACAGGAGTAGAAAGAATGGAATTCTTATCGTGCGACACCACCTCCTCCTGCGAATAACGCACATCAATAGAAGGCTTAAAAATCTCAACCTTTTGACGTGCAAAGTTAGCCCTTCTCAGTCTTCTCAGCAGCTCCTCCGTTTTTCCTGAAAACATAGAACCACATATAACCTCTATGCGCCCCACCCTCTGGGTTTCGTAGATACTATTTTCGTTATACATATACTTTTTGGTTGTATAAACAGGCAAATATCACTTGCCCGTAACTATTTTTTTTATTTCATTTAATTTATTCAAAGCCTCCAGTGGAGTAAGATTATCCACATCAATATTTATTATCTCATCCCTCACCTGACTCAAAACAGGGTCGTCAAGTTGGAAAAAGCTAAGCTGATATCCCTCACGCTTGGCAGCAATATCCTTGATAGGTTTGCTAATACCCTGCTGACGATTTGCAGTCTCCATCTGCTCCAATATCACCTCCGAACGCTTAGTGATGCTTTGCGGCATACCAGCCATTTTGGCAACATGAATACCAAAACTATGCTCACTACCTCCCTCCATCAGCTTGCGAAGAAAAATCACCTTATTATCAGCCTCCTTCACTGCCACATTAAAATTCTTAATGCGCTTAAACGACCTCTCCATCTCGTTGAGCTCATGATAGTGCGTGGCAAATAAAGTCTTGGCACGCGCCTTAGGATTTTCGTGAATATACTCCACTATAGACCACGCAATAGAAATGCCATCATAGGTACTAGTGCCCCTGCCCAACTCGTCAAAAAGCACCAAACTCCTATCCGAAATATTATTTATAATATTGGCAGCCTCGTTCATCTCAACCATAAAAGTTGACTCGCCCAGCGAAATATTATCCGAAGCACCCACACGCGTAAACACCTTATCAACAAGCCCAATATGAGCCGACTGAGCAGGAACAAAACTACCAATCTGCGCCATAATAGTAATCAGTGCCGTTTGTCGCAACAAAGCAGACTTACCCGACATATTAGGCCCCGTGATAATCATAATCTGCTGCGAATCATTATCCAGATAAACATCATTGGCAATATATGGCTCACCGGGAGGCAACTGCTTTTCAATCACAGGATGTCGCCCCTCCTTAATGTCCAGCACATCACTATCGCTTATCTCCGGGCGAATATACTTATTCTCCTTAGCCACCTTAGCAAAAGACAATAAGCAATCAGCCATAGCCACCACATTAGCATTAGCCTGAATAGTAGCTATATATTCAAACAAGCTCGACACCAGCTCACTATATATCTTAGACTCGAGCACCGATATTTTCTCCTCAGCACCCAAAATCTTCTCCTCATACTCCTTCAGCTCCTCAGTGATATATCGCTCGGCACTAACCAAAGTTTGCTTGCGAATCCACGTTTCGGGCACCTTATCCTTATGAGCATTTCTGACCTCGATATAATATCCAAACACATTATTAAAGCCAATCTTAAGCGAAGGGATACCAGTCTCCTCACTTTTGCGCTGCTGCAATTGAAGCAAGTAATCCTTGCCCGAATATGCCACACGGCGCAATTCGTCCAGCTCCTCGTTCACTCCACTCTTTATCACCCCACCCTTATTTATCAATGCAGGCGGATCGGGATGAATCTCCCGCTCAATTCTGTCCCTAATATTGGTGCAAGGATTAAGCTTATCGCCCATCTCCTTAAGCTTACCGTTAGACGACGCAAGAAAAGCATCCCTAATAGGCTCAATGGCAGCCAGTGCCACCTTAAGTTGAACCACCTCACGCGGTGTGATACGGCCAACCGAAGCTTTAGATATAATTCTCTCTAGATCACCAATCAAAGTAAGCTTTTGCTCCAGCAAGTTAGTCAACTCCGTTTCTCTAAAGAAATTCTCAACCACATCCAACCTATTCTCAATAGGCTCCAGCTCCTTCAGAGGAAACACCATCCAACGACGCAACATCCGCGAGCCCATCGGCGATATAGTTTTATCCAGAATATTAAGCAAACTTTTGCCACCCTCATTCATAGTATAGATAAGCTCAAGGCTGCGAACGGTAAACTTATCCAGCCTCACATACCTATCCTCCTCTATTTGTCGCAAAGCCTGAATATGACCCAGCTGAGTATGCTGCGTAATATCCATATAATGCATAATAGCACCTGCGGCAATTATTCCCATAGAGAGATGCTCCACCCCAAAACCCTTCAGGTTTTGAGTATCAAAGTGAGCAATCAGCCTATCGCGAGCAGCAGAGTCACTAAAAATCCAATCATCGGCTGCCAGAATGACCCTTCTCGAGAAGTTGGCCGACTTCGATGAGGG
>CAZSKF010000021.1:0-23068 GCA_964607405.1 uncultured Proteiniphilum sp.
TAACCGCCAATTTTATTAAAGCCTCGAACAGGATTGTTCGAGGCTTTTTTTGTTTATTAGTTCTTTTATTAGTCATTTTAAATACTTATTTTTGTACTAATTATGCAGGAAATATTTGACATACATAGCAATAGAAATCTACAGGATAACGAGAGGGAATATGAGAATGCTCTAAGACCTCTGACATTTGGCACATTTAATGGACAGAACAAAATTGTTGAGAATTTGATTGTGTTTGTTAGTGCTGCAAAAATGCGGGGCGACTCGCTTGACCATGTATTGCTGCATGGCCCTCCGGGGTTGGGGAAAACCACTTTGTCAAATATTATAGCAAATGAGCTTAATGTGGGTTTTAAGGTAACATCAGGCCCTGTATTGGATAAGCCTGGTGATTTGGCCGGGATACTTACCTCTTTAGAGCCAAATGATGTTTTATTTATTGATGAGATTCATCGTTTGTCTCCTATAGTGGAAGAATATCTATATAGCGCCATGGAGGACTATAGAATAGATATTATGATAGATAAGGGCCCTAGTGCCAGATCTATTCAGATAGAATTGGAACCCTTTACATTAATTGGGGCTACAACCCGAAGTGGGTTACTAACAAGCCCCTTAAGAGCTAGGTTTGGTATTAATCTACATTTAGAATATTATTCTTTGGAAACTCTTACCGGAATTGTTCTCCGTTCAGCAAGAATATTAGACGTAGAGTGTGAAGAGTCTGCGGCTTATGAGATCGCTTCTAGAAGTCGGGGAACTCCACGTATAGCTAACGCATTATTGAGACGTGTAAGAGATTTTGCCCAAGTGAAAGGAACTGGTAAAATAGATACAGCTATCTCTAATTATGCTTTGGAGGCTTTGAATATTGATAAATATGGATTAGATGAGATTGATAATAAGATATTGCTAACTCTCATAGATAAGTTTAAGGGTGGACCGGTTGGTCTTACTACTATTTCTACTGCTATTGGTGATGATGCCGGAACTATTGAGGAGGTTTACGAACCCTTTTTAATTCAACAGGGTTTTCTTAAGCGAACACCGCGTGGACGTGAAGTCACTGATTTGGCTTACAAACATCTTGGACGGGTGCGTGATGTAAATCAGGGTGAGCTATTTTAGTTGCGTCTTTCATTCGTATTTCCCTTTTACAAACTAAATAAGTTGTTATAATAGAGATATATAAGACATGTTTCTTTTAGTGTTATATCTGAAAAGTGATATGTTTGTTGTATTTTTGTGTTCAAAATCGAATTAAAGTAATAAATTATAAATATGTCTGACGATAAAAAGATCATTTTTTCTATGGTTGGGGTTAGCAAGACTTTCCCGCCTCATAAACAGGTATTAAAAGATATATACCTATCGTTTTTCTATGGTGCTAAAATTGGTATTATAGGTCTTAATGGTTCTGGAAAATCAACGCTTTTGAAGATTATAGCCGGTATTGAGAAAGAATATCAAGGTGAAGTTGCTTCTGATAAAAGCTTTTCCGTTGGATATTTAGAGCAAGATCCAAAACTTGATCCATCTAAAACAGTTATAGAAATAGTAAGAGAAGGTGTTCAGCCGGTAATGGATATGCTGGCCGAATATGAAGAAATTAATCTTAAATTTGGATTGCCGGAATACTATGAGAATGAAGATAAGATGAATCAGTTGTTTGAGCGCCAAGGAGTCTTGCAGGATCAATTAGATGCTATGGATGCCTGGAGCATTGATAATCGTCTTGAAAGGGCTATGGATGCGTTAAGATGTCCACCGGAAGATCAGCCAGTAACGGAGCTTTCGGGAGGAGAAAGTCGTCGTGTGGCGTTATGTAGATTACTTCTTCAGGAGCCTGATGTATTATTATTAGATGAGCCTACCAACCACCTTGATGCGGAATCAATTGATTGGCTTGAGCAGCACTTGCAACAATATAAAGGTACAGTAATCTGTATTACTCACGATAGATACTTCTTGGATCATGTGGCAGGATGGATTTTGGAATTAGACCGTGGAGAAGGTATTCCATGGAAAGGAAATTATACTTCATGGCTTGAGCAAAAAACTAAGCGCATGGAGCAGGAAGAGAAACAAGCTAGCAAGCGAAGAAAAACTCTTGAGCGTGAGTTGGAGTGGATAAATATGGCTCCTAAAGCAAGACATGCTAAAGGGAAGGCTAGGTTGAATTCATATGAGCAACTTTTAAATCAAGATCAAAAGGAGAGAGAAGAGAAACTAGAGATTTTTATTCCGAATGGACCACGACTAGGTAATAAAGTAATAGAAGCTCATGGAGTATCAAAGGCTTTTGGTGATAAACTTCTTTTTGATGATCTGGATTTTGTTCTTCCTCCAAATGGTATTGTGGGAGTAATTGGGCCTAACGGTGCGGGTAAAACAACATTGTTTAGATTGATTCAAGGCATTGAAAAGGCAGACAAGGGAACATTTGAGGTTGGAGAAACTGTAGTTACTGCATATGTGGATCAGGCACACGAAGCAATTGACCCTGCAAAAACTGTGTATCAGGTGGTTGCTGATGGATCTGAGTTTATTAGGGTAGGTGGAAGAGAAATTAATTCTAGAGCTTATCTGGCAAGATTTAATTTTACTGGTGCTGATCAGGAAAAACTATGTGGTGTGCTTTCAGGAGGAGAGAGAAATAGATTGCACTTGGCACTTACGCTTAAAGCAGAAGCGAACGTTCTTTTGCTTGACGAACCCACTAACGATATTGACGTTAATACACTTAGAGCACTTGAAGAAGGTTTGGAAAACTTTGCAGGATGTGCTGTAGTGATTTCTCACGATCGCTGGTTCTTGGATAGAATTTGTACTCATATTCTGGCTTTTGAAGGAAACTCAGAAGTGTTTTATTTTGAAGGTTCTTACAGCGAATATGAAGAGAACAAAAAGATGCGTCTTGGAAATGTAGAGCCAAAACGAGTTCGCTATAGAAAATTATAATATTGAATGTAACGAGTAGTCCTGTTGCGTTGCAATAGTATAAAGTATAATTACTGCTTGTGTAACGCTATAATAGGATGGAATAATTAATAAATTATGAAGGGTGAGTCACGATGTGATTTCACCCTTTTTCTTTAGTAGCTTATCTATTGAGTGTAGGCTTATACATTTTTAATGTGAATGTTAGCTCTTATACTGCAAGGGTATGGGTTATATCAAGAAAAACATGTAAATTTGCACAAAATACATTGATAATGAGTGAAGATTTGAAATATGAGACCCTATCGGAGTCTGAAGTTACTTTTGAAGAAAAGTCTAACGACAATCAGATAGTACTGAGAACTGAAGACTTAGTGAAAAAATATGGAAAGAGAACGGTTGTGAACCATGTTTCGATTAACTTGAAACAAGGGGAAATAGTTGGTCTTTTAGGTCCTAATGGTGCAGGCAAAACAACAACTTTTTATATGACCGTTGGATTGATTGTGCCTAATGAGGGAAATATTTTTTTAGGAGAACAGAATATTACAAAATTCCCTGTATATAAACGTGCTCAATTTGGAATTGGGTACTTAGCTCAAGAGGCCTCTATTTTTAGAAAAATGAGTGTTGAAGATAATATAAAATCTGTACTTGAGTTTACTAAGAAAACACCAAAGGAACAAAATAGGAAGCTAGAAGAATTAATCTCGGAGTTTGGACTTGAAAAAGTTAGAAAAAATTTGGGGGATAGGCTTTCAGGTGGTGAACGACGTCGTGCTGAAATTGCCCGTTGTTTGGCAATTGATCCAAGATTTATAATGCTAGATGAACCTTTTGCCGGTGTGGACCCTATTGCAGTGCAAGATATCCAATCAATTGTGGCAAAATTGAAGTATCGTAACATAGGTATTTTGATAACAGACCATAATGTGGATGAAACTCTAAGTATAACTGATAGAGCTTATCTTTTATTTGAAGGAAGGGTGCTGTTTCAAGGCACAGCTGAAGAACTTGCCGGAAATCCTGTAGTAAGAGAAAAGTATTTAGGTAAAGACTTTGAGCTTAGACGAAGAAAATTTGAAATAGAATAGGATGGGACGATATCTAGCTATAGATTATGGCAAAAAGCGTGTGGGAGTTGCAGTTAGCGATCCACTCAAAATTATTGCAAATGGACTTACTACTGTAGAATCAAATAAGATATTCGACTTCTTGAAATTATATTTTGAAAAGGAAGACGTAGAACTGGTAATTGTAGGATTGCCAAAGCAATTAAACAATGAGGCTTCAGAAAATATGCCACGGGTAGAAGAATTTGTCAAGAAATTTAAAGAGAAGTTTCCCGAAAAAGAAGTAGAATATTACGATGAACGCTTTACATCAAAAATGGCACAACGAACCATGATAGATGGGGGACTGAAAAAGAAACAAAGAATGAACAAGGCCCTAGTTGATGAAATTAGCGCTACTATTATACTTCAGGGATATATGGAAAGCATAAGAGGCTTTTGATATATTCTAAATTGTACACAAGAAATCAAGATAGTATTAAATAAATAATCAAATAAAATATAATATAATATAATGATTTTACCTATATATATATACGGACAACCCGTATTAAGGAAGGTTGCAGAAGACATTGATACAAACAATTATCCAAATCTAAAGGAACTCATCGAGAATATGTTTGAAACCATGTATGATGCTGAAGGTATAGGCCTTGCAGCACCACAAGTAGGATTGAATGAACGTATTTTTGTTATTGATTTGGATCCGATTAATGATGAAGATCACCCTGAATTTAAAGGATTTAAAAAGGTTTTTATAAATGCTGAAATAATTGAACGCAGTGGTGATATTGAATTAATGGAGGAAGGCTGTTTAAGCATTCCCGGTATTCATGAGAAGGTGCCAAGAGAAAATAAAATTCTTATCAAATACCTGGATGAAGACTTTAATGAAAAGGAGGAAGAATATACTGGGTTCATAGCACGTGTTATTCAGCATGAGTATGACCATATAGATGGAGAACTTTTTATTGATAAGATTTCTCCATTGAGAAAGAGAATGATTAAAACCAAGCTGGCAAATATGGAAAAAGGTAAAGTAAACTGCCATTATCGTATAAAGACATTGTAAGCTAGAGTGAGATAATATATATATTGAAAAGAGGGATTAACTGAATAGTTAGTCCCTCTTGCATTTTATATATTTGCACTCCATATACTAAGAGTGATGTAGCATATTTATATTATAACAGCTTTGCTGCTTCCTTGTCCATAAACCAAAGTAGGTTTCCTGACTTGGGATTAACCCTGGCTGCAGGATACAAATCCATAACCTCATCTTGATAATCAATAATTGATTTAACCTTGTCTGCCTTATTAGAGCCGGTAACCAAAAATGCTACACGCTTCGCATTATTTATTACTTTGCCCGTAATGCTGACTCTCTTTTGTCCACTTTCAGGGTGTGTAGCTACTACACAATTCTCATTACTTTCCCACAAGTGCATTTCGTGAGGGAATATTGAGGCTGTGTGCCCATCATCACCCATGCCCAGCATAACCAAATCAAAAGAAGGGATGTTGTCAACCATATCGACCTCTTTCTTCAGCACATCGGCGTATCTAACAGCTTCTTCAGCCGGGTTATTTTCACCCATTATTCTAAAAATATTTTCTTCAGGAATAGGTATGTGGCTTATTAGATGATCCTTGGTCATTTTATAATTACTCTGTTCATCTGTTGGTGGTACGCAACGTTCATCTCCCCAAAATAGAAATACTGATTTCCAATCAATATCATTTGAGTGATTCTTTGCCCAATAATTGAATAAAGACTTTGGAGTGCTTCCACCCGAAAGTGCAATTGTAACTCTATTTTCGGTCTTAAGTATATCCTTTAGCAGTTCTGTAAATGACTTGTTTAGTTGTTCTAAACTTTCAAATATTTGTTTTTCCATTCTATGTTGTTGTTAATTGTTTGCTTTTTATTCAATAAAAAAGAGGAGATAATATAATATAACTCCTCTTAGATACTTTGAAAACAAAATAGGTGAACAAATGTTCAACTTCCTATTTCTTAGGTTCCGCATTGTCTGTGGCGACTAGTGGATTGAAGAAATATAAATTATCCTTTTTGTATAATTCCAAATGGCTCTCAAGACGTTTTAAATAGTCTTGGTAATCGTTGTTTTGTCCCCATGCAGCTTCAGAAAGTGCACTAATGCGTGGGAAGATCATGAAGTCAAGTCTCTGCTCTGTTTGCACTGTTTCGGTCCATAAGTTGGCCTGAAAACCCAGCACTTGATTATTATATTTAGTGTCAACTATGTTATTGGTTGAAAAGTTATATACTAGTTCAAGTGGACTAAAATCTTTTCCCCATCTTCTTCCTACTTTGTGCTCTTGGTCTTGCACAAAGTCAAAATACATTGGAATGCGAGGACACAATACCACAGAATAATCCTTCTCCAAGGCTTTGTTTAATTGGTCTGTTCTGTCATGACGCCACCAAAAGATAATAGTCTTGTCGGTTGGGAGAGAGATGTCTGCCATTTCGTCCCACGCCAAGAATGTATTATTCATACTATATAGCGAATCGGCCATTCTAACCATAAAGTATTTTTCAACATCAGGCAGTCCCTTTAGGTTTTCTCTTGCCATGAGTTTTTTAATACCCTCATTATGATTCCATTGCTCGTTTCCAAAATGAACTTCATCTCCACCAATGTGTATCATATCGGAAGGGAATAGCACATTTATCTCCTTCAATAAATCAGTCAGATACTGATAGGTTTCCTCATTTCCGGGATCAAACGTAAATTCAGGATATCTTTCCGAACCACCTCCGCTATATTGTGGATATGCACGGTTGGCAGCACGAGCATGTCCCGGCATATCAATTTCGGGGATTATCTCAATTTTTCTTTCAGCTGCATACCTAACCAGCTCTTTTATATCATCTTGAGTGTAATACAAGGGTGGGGCATTGTGATCAGTGTAATTGCCCACACCACCGGTATATGTTAGTAATGGATACTTTTTTATCTCTATTCTCCAACCGGGCTCATCAGTAAGATGCCAATGAAATCGATTGAGCTTGTAGAGCGCCATGTAGTCAAGAATTTGCTTCACCTTCTCTTTACCAAAGAAGTGTCTCGATTCATCAAGCATAAAGCCACGCCATTCATGTTGTGGGTAATCAGTTATATTCCAGCATTGTAAGTCTTTGTTGTCAGAAATAATCATTTGTAATAAAGAGGTAATCCCATAAACGATACCTGTATCATCACTTGCAGAGATGTTGATTTTATCAGCTTCCATGGTTAATGAATAGGCCCCCTTTGTTTTATTTGCCTGTTCTTTTTTAATCAGTTGGATATTTGCTTCGTCTTTGTTGCTCTCAAAAGAGGAAACGGTACCATTGATTCTAAATATCTCTTTCTGAAGATAATAAGCCTCATCTGCAAACTCATCATCAAAATAGATTTTTAATTGATCGTTTAATTTAAAAGTCTGTTCAACCTTTGTGAATGATTGAGGCAGAGGAATTATTGGTGGATTGGCTTGTGCCAATAGGGGGAGTCCTATGAAAAATGCAAGGACAAATAAAATTATCTGTTTCATTTAATTAAATATTGATTATTCTGTTATTACAATTTCTGATTTTTCAACTTCGCCACTTACGGGAGGATTAAATTTTGCAACTCTAAGTTCTATTATTCTTATATCAGCAAATTTATTCTTCAAGCTAAAGAATATTCTACCTGCCACATGCTCCAATAGCTTTGAAGGAATATTCATTTCATGCTTGATTACTTCATATACCTCGGCATAATTCAATGTATTGTCAACATTGTCAGTATCAAATGCTTTTGCAAAGTTATATTCTATTTTTATATTTACTTCAAAAGAGTTTCCTATAATGGTTTCCTGGTTTAGAACACCATGATGGGAGTAAAACATCATGTTTTTGAGCTCAATAAAAGTTTTCATTTCCGGCCATTTTTGTAAGTGATGTCAAATTTACAAAAAACAAATTATGTTTTGAAAATTTTTTAATACAAGTTTATCTTTTTCCTTATAATTGTTACTATTTATGCTCTGTGGAAGCCAATATGTAGCATTATTAGCCGAAACATGATGAATTTTTGAAAACAAAAAGCGGACACAACTTGTTATGCTCATACTTTTAAAAAACATTTTATGTCACAGCGTACAAAACAAGAAGTATTGGATTACCTTGAGCGAGCAGAGGTAACGGCCGTAGGCACATCAGATATGGGAAAGCCTAGGCAAAGAATGATGCACTATGGTGTGGATCAGGATTTTAATATCTATGTGAGCAGCATGAAGGGAGACCCCAAAGTTATTCAATGGAGCAATATCCCTGCCACCGCCATGTTAATTCACCAAGGCTCTACATTTATGGAAATGGAAGAGTGTGAAATAATAGGCCGAGCCGAAATAGTGAAATCAAAGAAGGATAGGGACAAGGCCCTGGAAATTATGAAGAAGAGATCTCCTATTGTTGCAAATTTTGATAGCATTGGAGCAACCGACAGACTCGAATTTATCTGCATAAAGCCCTACACAGTAAAATACAGGTTTGTGCCGGAGATAATGCAAGGGCAACCGCCTACAATTTTTGAATTCCCTCAAAACCAAGCCAAAAGTAATGTTTGGTCTGATTTGAGAGCAAAATCAAAATCGTGGTGGGAGGCTATTCGTCCCGTTTCGCTAACTGCATCTTTGGTGCCCATACTTTTAGGTGGTGCAATGTCTTATTATGCTACCAGTGCCTTCAAGTGGTCACTATTCGTTATAACTCTTCTGGCCGGCTTGCTTATTCAGATAGGCACTAATATGATAAATGACTGGAATGATGCAGAGCGAGATAATGAAAATGTGGAAGCAATTCGTCCTTTTACAGGAGGTTCAAGAATGATTCAGTTAGGGTTGATATCGCGGGCTGATATAGGCTTCTTTGGTTTCTTTGCTACAACTATTGCTGTCATTTTGGGTATTTATTTAATTATTGTCACTGGTTGGGGGCTTCTTCCCATTGTGGCATACGGATTAGTAGCCGGATTATTTTATACAGGGCAAAAGGGAAAATTCTCATTTATCAATTTTGCACCTGGATTGGCCGAAGTTCTCACTGCAACAACGTTTGGAGTTTTAATGACATACGGAACATATTATATTCAAACAGGAAGTTTTTCTCTTGAAGTTCTTCTGCTATCAATACCTGTTTCGTTGCTAATAACTAATGTGTTAATTATAAACCAATTTCCTGATGAAAAATCAGACATGAAATCAAATAAAAATACTTTGGTGGTGAGATATGGCAAGCAAAAAGTAAAGAATATAATTTTCTCTCTTTTTGGGATAAGCTACATCATCATAGGCATATTGCCACTTTTGGGGTATGCTCCTTATAGTATATACTTCTCGTTTATATCAATCCCGTTTGTGGTTCAGGCTATAAAATATATAGAAAATAATTACAACAAAACATCTGTAGATTTGATATCAGGAAATGCCCATACGGCAATGGTGCATCTGGTATCTGGCTTGTTGCTTGTTTTCTCTTATCTGTTTGTGAGTACTCAATTATATATATCACTAGCGTATCTGTTTTTTGCCATACTTTTGGTAGTGTGGATGTGGAATTACATTGAAAGCAAAAGAAAAGATATGCAGCTGTTTAGAGCTACGTTTAGTAAATAATAAAAAAAGCGACAAAAAAATACCGTATCTATCCTTTTATATAAAGGAGCGATACGGTTTTTTTATTTATAAACACAAGCACTATTCTTCTTCGGTGCTGCTGTCTGTTTCTTCAGTTTCTTCTATTTCTTCTATTTCACTAAGCAATTCCTGGATATAGTCTTTATTTATATCCTCTTCTCTAGTGAAAAAGCTTCCATATTGAAGCAAATCTATATCGATAACAACCTTTCCCGTTTCTTTATCTTTTGGCTGTCTGCCAATGGCAATCTCTATCTCTTTAAGCCTTGTCATCAAATCCTTGATGGGAATATCGTCATAAAACACTCCCAAGACGTTTCTGAACGGCATAAACGATCTGTCATCGTCTGGCAATGAAAGGATAGAACGAGAGAATGTAATCTCTGGAAATGTGAAGCTAAGTACGCGTTTTGCTTTATCTATATTTAGCTTTGAATAATTATTTGAACCTAAATTTAATATTATTTTGTACATAGTAGATTTAAATTGATTGGCAAATATAGTATTATTTTTTTGAATAACTAAGGATTTGCTTTTAATTCGAATAATCTTTGTGCTTTGGCACTTCAGTTGTGGCTCTTGGTCTATATTATTTCATTATAATGCGGAATATCTTTCAAGAACTCATATTTCATATTTTCGTAATCAATCTTGCAGCAGTAGTGATTAATCCCGTTTGATACTATAAGATAGTTTACTCTTAACACTATGTTGTATCGGATGATTTGATCAAACACCTCCTGCGTGATATTTATTTCAGGGTTCTTATATTCGCATATGGCCACGGGCTCCAGCTTGTTGTTATACACAATGGTGTCACAACGCCTGGTTAGGGAGTTGAGCTTGATAGGGGCCTCATTAGCTAAAAGTGATTTGGGATAATTCTTTTCTGAAATAAGATAATTAACAAAATGCTGTCTTACCCATTCTTCGGGAGTTAAAATAAGAAATTTCTGTCTTAGCGAATCAAATATCTCTAGTCCTATTTTTGATTTACGCACTTTTACATCAAATTTAGGCAGATTTAATGGGTACATATTGTATCTTTGTTTTGAATAATGTTATATCCCACAAAAATAATAGAATTATGAAGACAAAACAAGATATAGTTGAGAATTGGCTGCCACGCTATACCAACCGCCCATTGGAGGAATTTACAAAGTTTATTTTGCTGACAAACTTTCAAAAGTATGTTGAGATTTTTGCTAATCATTTTAATGCCCCAATTTTGGGATTGGATGCTAATATGCCAAGCTCGTCTGCAAACGGTATAACGATAATTAATTTTGGAATGGGTAGTGCTAATGCTGCTACGGTGATGGACTTGCTAAGTGCTGTTTCGCCTACTGCTGTTTTGTTTTTAGGAAAATGTGGGGGTATTAAGGCTCAAAATAAGTTGGGCGACTACATACTTCCTATTGCTGCCATAAGGGGCGAGGGAACATCCAACGACTATATGCCGCCGGAGGTGCCATCATTGCCGGCATTCACTCTTCTGAGGTCTGCATCGTCTAATATTCGTGATTTTGGACGAGATTACTGGACCGGTACGGTTTATACCACAAATCGCCGAGTGTGGGAATATGATGATGTTTTTAAAAATTATCTTCGCAAACTTAGGGTAATGGCGGTAGATATGGAAACAGCTACTCTATTTACCTGCGGTTTCGTCAATCATATCTCCACGGGTGCTTTATTGCTAGTTACGGATCAACCCATGATTTCGAGTGGCGTGAAAACTGATAAGAGTGATAAGATCATTACTGAAAACTTTGTAGAAGAGCACGTTAAAATAGGGATTAAGACCCTGACCACACTTATTAATAATGGTACTACTGTTAAGCACCTTAGATTTGATTTTTAGATAATATTATATGGCCACTACTGTTACTTTTGAATCGCTAACTAGAGATATTCAAAACAAAAAATATGCTCCCATCTATTTGCTAATGGGAGAAGAATCTTATTTTATTGATAAGCTTACGGAGCTGCTGCTAAACAATGTTTTGACGGAAGAGGAGAAGGATTTTAATTTACTCACCTTTTATGGTGTTGACTCAGATGTGAATAATATAATATCCTCGGCGCGCAGGTTTCCATTAATGTCAAAGTATCAATTGATTGTAATAAGAGAAGCCCAGGAACTAAGCAATTTTGATTTGCTGGAAGTATATGCCAAGAAGCCTCAGATGGAGACAATATTGGTTATAAATTATAAGCACAAGAAGGTGGACAAGAGGCGTGCGCTGGTTAAGAATATTGTGAGCAACGGAGGGGTAGTCTTTGAGTCGAAAAAGCTATACGATAATCAAATACCGGCCTACGTGAAAACATATTTTGCTCAAAGCAAACTACAAATAGATGAAAAGTCGGCTCAAATGATATCCGATTTTGTGGGAAATGATATCAGCAAACTAAATCAGGAATTGCAAAAACTAAAGATCTCATTGCCGGCAGATTCTAGAACTATTACGTCTGAGCTGGTTGAAAAAAACATAGGCGTAAGCAAGGATTTCAATAATTTTGAGCTGCTCAAGGCTGTTATTATCAAAGACACGCAGGCTGCAATGAGAATTGCAAACTACTTTGATAAAAATCCAAAGGATAATCCTGCTATTGTAACTCTGGCGCTATTATTCAATTACTTTAGCTCGTTGCTTGAGTGCTTTTGGCTTCCAAACAAAAATGAGCAGGCTGTAATGGCTGCTTTAAATCTAAGATCATCATACTTTGCACGCGACTATATGATGGGCCTCAGAAACTATAAAGCCCTGAAGGTGATGAATATAATTTCTGATCTTAGAACATTTGATGCCAAACTCAAGGGTATAGGAAACACGTCAGCATCACAAGGTGAGCTGCTTAAGGAATTATTATATAGAATAATGCATTAAATAGGCATGTGGAGGCGTCATTCTTCGCTTTTTAGCCATTCTAGCACCTCTTTGCTCATTGGGGTAGTCTTGGGCTGCACCACAGCCTCTAAGTTGCCGTTCCGGTCTATTAGGTATTTCTGAAAATTCCAGCTAACTTCCTGATCCGTAATACCGTTTTTGTCTTTATCTGTCAGCCATTCATATATGGGGGCCTTATCGGGCCCTACCACGCTAATCTTGCTCATCAAGGGGAAGGTTACACTATATTCTGCACTACAAAACTCTTTTATGGCACTATTTTCTCCAGGCTCTTGATTGTTGAAGTTATTTGCCGGAAATCCCACTATCTCAAATCCAATGTCTTTGTAAGTTTCATACAATTCTTGCAGCTCTGCATATTGTGGAGTTAGGCCACATTTTGATGCTACATTAACAATCATAACTTTTTTACCTTTCAAGATAGATAGATCAAACTCTTTTTGGTCTATATCCAAAACTTTAAAATCATACAAGTTCATCTGATTATTATTTTGTGCGAAGGTTATTATACTGATGGTGAATAAAAATATTATGGAAAGAATATATCGTTTCATTTGCATTTAAAATTTGGTTGTTTAATTAAATTGTCACTTATGTTCTACTTTTTGATTATCTGTCATGAAATGCTAACATTCAAATAATAGGCTAATCAATTGTATTCTAAACAAGTTACGGATAATTAAAGTTCACCAGAATAGCGTATTTAAATTCACACACATATTTAGCCATAAAAAGAGTATTGAAGCGAGTTTTAGCTCATTTGAATGTGTTTTCTCTATTTAAAAAACAGTTGATACAAAATTTACATTTATATCATTTCGTTGTGTTTATATTATTACAATGCTGTATGCAAATATATTTATACAGGATACATTCATTATCGATACATTTGTATTAAACAAGTGTATAATACAAATGTAACCTATGATGATACATATATATATCACAGTGCGATACAAAGGTATATTTGGCGATATTATCGAGTTAACAAATAGATTTGAGTATATTGAGCAGATATAATAAAGTGATTGATAGGCAGTAAATTAATAAATAAAAAGTGATTGTTTAATATGACTTTCTATATTTGTGAATATTGTTTTATTCTGTTAAGCGAATAGATTTTGCGTGTGTATCTATCAATATATTAGTATTATAGTGCATATATGTGAACTAATGATTTATTGTGTTTTTCAGAATATGTTTTATTAGGTATTTACGAGTAAACATTTGGATGTTTGTGGTAAACAAATGTTGGATACAAATATATACTACAGATGTTTGGTTGATTTAGATTTGTTTATTACATTTGTATCGCACAAATAGTAATGGTATATATATTCACAACAAGTTGTATTAGATTATGAAGGACAGAATCAAGGAAATTATAGAAAGAGAGAACCTTACGCCCACCAAATTGGCCGAAAAATTAAATATAAGCAGGGCAGTGATATCTCATATTTTGAACGGGAGGAATAATCCAAGCCTGGATGTTGTGATGAGCATCTTGAATGAGATGCCTTATATAAATACCGACTGGTTGATATCGGGAAGTGGACAAATGTATAAAGATGGAATGGAGCCTGAAAATACGAGCACAGATAGTGGTTTGTTTGCAAATGTGGCCGGTAATATGAATGAAGGTCAAGCAGGGTATGAAATAGGCTCTGCAGAACAAGCTGAGAAGCTGTCAGAGAGCCTTAATCTATTTGGTAATGAGGGTGCTATGCCCAGTAAAGCGCATGCACGAAAAATCAGTCAGATAATTATTTATTATGACGATAACACGTTTGAGTCGTTTGTGATAAACAAAAAGTAAATCACTTCACTATTTTATCCTTGTTCTTGTTAGCATAGTCTTTCCAGTCTTTAAACTTGGTGCTGTTTGACGTAGATGCACCCGACTGATAAAAATGACACAATGCCGCTGCCACACCATCTGTGGCATCCAGCTGTGGAAGCATATTTTCTTTTGGTATTTTCAATATATTCTGAACCATAAAGGCTACTTGTTCCTTGGCAGCTCGTCCGTTGCCGGTTATGGCCATTTTAATTTTTAGAGGGGCATATTCAAAAATGGGAATATCGCGCGAAATAGCGGCTGCAATTGCCACTCCCTGGGCCCTCCCTAGTTTTAGCATACTCTGCACATTTTTTCCAAAAAAAGGTGCTTCAATGGCTACTTCGTCCGGCAGATATTCATCAATTAGGCCAATGATGCGAGAATAAATCTTGGCCAATCGTAAGTAGTGATCCTCATACTTATTTAGCTGAATAATTCCCATATTCTCGAGCGATGGCTTGTTGTTTACCACTTTGATTACTCCATAGCCCATGACGTGGGTGCCGGGGTCTATACCCATTATTATTTTTTCTTTCACTTTCGGATTGCTGTTCATATGTTCAGATTTACGGGTTGAAGCACAGATGTGAATCCGGGAATGTTTTGTTTAAACTTTTTCATCAGTGAGAAGTATAGCTTTTTGCCCACCTTTAGGTTCCACTCCTCAAGAAGATCTATATTTTCGGCCTTAAACTCTAGTGCGTATGAATAGCCATCTGCTTCTTCATTAGAAAAAACCCTCGATAAGCGTGGTTCTTTGATTATTCCGGTGGTTAAGGCTTCGGGCACATACTCTTCGCGCATATATTTTATGAACTCTATTTGCAGCTCTTTGGGCACACTGAAGGTTGTATTGTATATAATCATTATGATAAATTGCTGTTTTGATAATTACTTTTTGATTGTCTTTGCAAATTTAAATAAAAACTCTATCTTTGCAAAGCAATTAAGACAAACGGGGGATTAGCTCATCTGGCTAGAGCGTTAGACTGGCAGTCTAAAGGTGATCGGTTCGAGTCCGATATTCTCCACATACAATATTCAGATAAAGAATGGTATAAAGGCGACTAGCGAAAGCGGGTTGCCTTTTTTTATTATGCACCGTGGTCTTTATACCACTTCCTCCCATTCCATCTCATTATCAGTAGCTTGATGTGCTCTGGCGATGTGATATGTTGCTCTATTTGCTCTTCAGTGTGTGGTGTGTAGCAATTGCCAGTCTTGTGCTGTTTGGCCGTGGCATGTGCCTGCCGCTAGGCGCTATTGTGGCATCAGTGGGCTCATATTTGGGCACACTTAGCTCTGTGGGTGTATTTGAAGTGGGCTTTGCCACAATTGGCTTATCAATTTCAAGTGGCTCGTTGGCATTTGTGGGTTCGGGCGGTGTATCTACCACATTGGGTTGGTTAGCCGGTACAAATTTGGCTACTTTTTGAATATTATTTTTACGAGTTTCGCGCGATTTCACTACAGCTCTACTTTCAGTTACAAAATGGCTCAGAGTGTTGTATAACAATGTCATGGTTTCAACGTCCTTTCCCTTCCATATTCTATCTACAATGAGGAACATAAAGAATTGCCATTCGCGCACCATGTCTTTTCGCACGCTGATGTAGCCTCGCCCGGAGTTTGAATTGGAAAGATCAACCGAGCGAGATATCTGCGCATCCACTATTTTGTGGGTTAGCTCTATCATATCATCATAATACTTTTTGAAACAAATATCTATGGCCTCCCTAAACTCATCGTTGGTGTCATAATCATATTCCATAATAGTCATTACGGCCGTGAGCTTATCAATGCCAAGATCGTAAAGTCTTTTGCCATAATGTTTTATCCAGTTGTGAAGAAATACATAGTGGCTGTGGTGCTCCTCCGGGTGAAGAACCAGTTTGCTCAAATCACGGCTAGCTACTATTATGTATGATAATCGCTTTTTGCGCACTTTATGCCATTCGTTTATCAGTGCTGTATTGGTGTGGCTGGTAGTTGCAGGGCGAAGTGCCTGCAGTTCGCTGTTGGCGTCTTTTAGTTGTGGCAAAAATTGATCTAGAGCGCTGTTGTCGCCCAGAATTTTGGTTGCCGATTCATACATGGTGTTCGACAAGTTTGTAAATTCTAAGTTGCTTAGCTTGCGCGACCAGCTAAATGGTATTTGTTTTAGTCTTATTGCCTTTTTTGTAGCATTCATAATAGTGAGTTTGGTTGATAGCCTTGGTTGTTACTAACACCGATGCATCACGCTTAAGCACTGCGTTAGGAACAATTGCAAATATACTCATTTTGATATTTAAAAGCTAATAAAGGGGGCAGAATGTGAGTTTATATTTTATGTTTCGGTGCCTCTGCTGTGTAAATGTGATTTTACACACTGTGTAATGCACAGAGTTAAGGGTGTATAAACCTTTACATTTTGCAAATCAGTTGACTTGCAGTCTGATACAAACATTATTTTCATCATTCAGCCATAAATAGTAGTAAAATATAAATGTGTTATTGCATTATTCACGCTCTGAAGCTAAAAATGTAATTTTACAATTGGCATTCCAGCACCATTTTGTGCCGAATATAAAAGTGTTATTGCGCTATTCAAGCTCTGGAACTAAAAATGTAATTTTATATTTATCACTCTCGGGTCATTTTGCGCCAAATACAAAAGTGTTATTGCACTATTCACGCTCTGATATTAAAATCTAAAATTTATATTCTTCGCTTTTTGATTGTTTTATTAGAAACAGAAACTTACAATCGTACTTTTTGGTGGGCGGTATGATAAATAAAATTTTTAATTTTTCATTCACGGGCTCTTTTACTGAAAATATAATTTTGTAGATGGGGTATTTCTTGTGTTTTTTGGAGAATGAAATGCGAAATTAATGATTTTCGCAGGTGAAAATCATTAATACTAATCCCAAAACTAGGGTTTTAGTTGAGAAATTTATATTTTTGAGCTCACAATAATGATATTAGTTAGCTGATAGTTTGCAAATTACATATTAAAGCGGTACTTTTGCAACTTAATTTGCCAAAAGGCTAAAAAAGCAGTGGATTTTTAATGCCCACTCGCCTCAGGTAATAACTTAATAGTTATTTTTTTAATATGTACGTAATAGTAGATATCCAAGGTCAGCAGTTTAAAGTGCAACAAGACCAAAAATTATTTGTCCACAGAATTAAGGCTGAAGAAGGTAGCACGGTGGAATTTGACAAAGTAATGCTTATCGATAAAGACGGTAACATTCAAGTTGGAACTCCGGTTATTGAAGGAGCCAAAGTTGTGGTAGAGGTATTATCACACGTAAAAGGTGATAAAGTTCTTGTTTTCAAGAAGAAAAGAAGAAAAGGTTATCAGAAACTAAATGGTCATCGCCAACAGTTTTCTGAAGTAAGAGTTAAAGAAATTATTGCTTAATCATTTAAAATCAAAAGAAAATGGCACACAAGAAAGGTGTAGGTAGTTCAAAAAACGGTCGCGAATCGCATAGTAAACGACTAGGTGTTAAAATTTTTGGTGGTGAAGCGGTAAGAGCAGGAAACATTATTGTTCGTCAACGCGGAACGGCACACCATCCGGGAGAAAATGTTGGAATTGGCAAAGATCACACGCTTTTTGCTTTGACAGACGGTACAGTAGTATTCCGCAAACGTCAAAATAATCGTTCGTTTGTATCTGTTCTTCCAAACGCAGAGGCTTAATAGTATAATTGCGAAAAATAGGATAATAATATAATATCCATAAAATTATATTTTTAGTTGATAAAACAACCGGCTGATTTTAATCAAGCTGGTTGTTTTTGTTTTATATAGGCACGTATATATGTTGTCACTCAATTAGTTATACCACAATATGTTTCTCTCAGATTTTGATCGCGATTTTATATTTAATAATGAAAACAAGGATGTGTCTAAATTGGCTCTAGAGCTTAGGAAGGCAGATCTGGATATTGAGCACGTAGAGTTTGTTTTAAAACAAATAAGCGGTCGTCAGGTGGCCAAAACAAAGATTCCATCCTGGTATCAAACCCCAGATGTTATTTTTCCAAAGAGCCTGTCGATGGAGCAGTCATCTTCCGAGCAAACTGCAAAGTATAAAGCGCAGCTGATAGATAAATCCTATAAAACACTGGTTGACCTAACCGGCGGACTGGGGGTGGATTTTTATTTCATGGCTCGTTGTGCAGATAATGCTGTGTATGTGGAGCAAAATGAAGAGCTTTGCGAAATTGCAAATCATAACTTTAAGTCGCTGGATCTTAAAAATTTCAAGGTAATTAACTCTGACGGAGTCCATTATCTGTCTAATAATCTAGGCGCGGCTGATGTTATTTATGTCGATCCTGCCAGAAGAATATCTACGGGACAAAAAGTGTTTTTTATAGAAGATTGCACTCCCAATATCATTGATATTCAGGATATTCTTGTTGCAAAATCAAAGAAAACAATAGTGAAGTTTTCTCCCATGCTTGATATTTCTTCGGCTTTGCGAGATATGCCCTATATTAATGAAATTCATATTGTTTCGGTTGATAATGAGTGCAAAGAGCTATTATTTGTTTTATCAAAAGATATTGATGCCAATAAGCGGATTGTTGCCGTTAATATAAAAAAGAATGAGAAGGAGGTCTTTAATTTCACTACAGACCTTGAGAATAATGCCAGCGTTAGATACACCGATACCGTGGGGCGATATCTTTATGAGCCTAATGCGTCAATACTAAAGTCTGGTGCTTTTAAATACGTGGGTGAGTTTTATGATTTGGATAAATTGCATCCCAATAGCCATCTTTATACTTCTGAGTCATTTATACGTGATTTTCCGGGGCGTGTGTTTGAAGTGTCACACTGGCTTAACCCAAGTAAAAAGAATGTTGCAGAGTTCGTAAAAACCAACAAGAAAGCCAATATTACGGTGCGCAACTATCCAATGTCTGTATCTCAAATCAGAAAGTCAACAAAACTACAGGATGGTGGCGATATATACCTTTTTGCTACAACTCTGAGTTCTGATAAAAAAGTTTGGATAGTGTGTAGCAAAGTCTTATAAAAAGAAAAAGAGCTTAAAGGTTTCCCTTCAAGCTCTTGATATATTTTGCGGTGTGTTATTATTAAAGATATAGCTCTAGCATCTTTTCCATTTCTGCTTGTAGCTTTTTAGCTTCTTCTGCTGCTACAAAGGCAAAGTCTTCGTTACTGCTTGCATATATAATGCCTCTCGAAGAGTTTACAAGCAATCCACACTCTTTGTTCATTCCATATTTGCATACTTCTTCAAGCGAACCTCCTTGTGCACCCACGCCTGGAACTAGCAAGAAGTGATTTGGGGCTACTTTTCTAATGTCTTCAAACATTTTTCCTTGGGTAGCACCTACCACATACATCATTTGTTCTTCGTTGGCCCATGTTTGAGATGTTTTAATCACTTTCTCAAATAGTCTTTCGCCGTTAGAATCCTCTACAAACTGAAAATCCTCAGATCCTTTATTGCTGGTGAGAGCAAGAAGAATGACCCATTTCTTATTATGATTTAGAAAAGGACCAACGCTGTCTTCGCCCATGTATGGGGCCACAGTTACAGCATCTACCTTGGCTCTTTCAAAAAAAGTTTTGGCATACATCTCACTCGTGTTGCCTATATCACCTCTTTTTGCATCAGCAATAATAAAAATCTCAGGGTATCTTTGATTTATATATGCCACAGTTTTTTCAAACGATAGCCATCCCTCCACGCCCAAGCTTTCATAAAAAGCAAGATTGGGCTTGTATGCAACGCAATAGGGGGCAGTTTTATCAATAATCTCTTTGTTGAATGAGTATATTGGATCCTCTTTTTCCAGTAAATGCTTAGGTATTTTGTTGATATCTGTATCAAGACCTACGCACAAAAAAGATTTCTTTTTTTGAATTTGATTAAAAAGTTCTTGCTTAGTCATATTTTATTTGATTAATGATGCAATACTAAATTTCTGCATCTTTCATTTTTTCTGCATTTTCAGTTATTATCAACTGATCTATTACGTCTTGAATTTCACCATCCATGAAGGCAGACAGATTGTATGATGTGTAATTAATTCTGTGGTCGGTCATTCTTCCTTGTGGGTAGTTGTATGTTCTAACTTTTGCCGATCTATCTCCCGTAGAAACCAATGTCTTACGTCTTGATGCAATATCTCCAACGCGCTTGGTCAACTCTAGGTCATATAGTCTGGTTCTAAGCATTTGCATTGCTGTTTCTCTGTTTTGCATTTGCGAGCGCCCGGCTTGACATACAATTACAATTCCTGAAGGCTTGTGCGTTAATTGCACTTTAGTTTCAACTTTGTTTACGTGCTGACCGCCGGCACCGCTTGAGCGTGCTGTCTGAATCTCAATATCTGCCGGATTAATATCTATATCAAACTCTTCTGCTTCCGGCAATACTGCCACAGTGGCTGCAGATGTGTGAACTCTTCCCTGAGTTTCAGTTTGAGGCACTCGTTGCACTCGGTGCACGCCTGATTCATACTTCAATGTACCATAAACATCATTGCCCGATACCTTAAATATGATTTCTTTAAATCCTCCGGCAGTACCTTCAGTGTAGCTTGTAACTTCCGTTTGCCAACCCTTGTCTTCACAATATTTGCTATACATTTTATACAAATCTCCTGCAAATATAGAGGCTTCGTCGCCACCCGTGCCGCCTCGTATCTCCATTATCACATTCTTTGAGTCCTCTGGGTCTGCGGGAATTAGTAGAAACTTTATCTTCGTTTCCAGCTCAGGCACTTTATCTGTATTTATAGCAAGATCTTCATTTGCCAATTGTCTTAAGTCAGGATCACTCTCACTCTCCAGAATTTCTTTTGCTTCAGCTATTGCATCTATTACAGACTTGTACTCATTTCTTGCATCAACAATACGTTGTAATTCACTATATTCCTTATTTAGTTTTACAAATCTCTTCATGTCGCTAATGATCTCAGGGTCTGTGATTAGCGTACCAATTTCATTGAATTTCGCGACCAAATGATCAAGCTTAGTTAGTAATGAGTTTTCTGACATATTTATTTTTTTTCTTTATAAAAATCACTAGTTTTGATATTTAGGTCTATATATTAGCTATAATGGAAAGTTCCGTATTCGCTATTAATTGTTAATTCTTTAGTTTCTGATTTTTCAACTCTACCTACGATCTGGGCATCTACATTAAATGATTTTGAAATTTCTATTACTCTCTGAGCATACTCTTCAGGAAGATAAATTTCCATTCTGTGCCCCATATTGAATACTTTATACATTTCTTTCCAGTCTGTATTTGATTGATTTTGAATCAATTCAAATAGTGGGGGGATAGGAAACATATTATCCTTAATTACTTTCAGATTATCATTCAAGAAGTGTAGAATCTTTGTTTGTGCACCACCTGAGCAATGAACCATTCCGTGAATGTTACTTCTCATTTCATTCAATATTTCAGAAATAATAGGAGCATAAGTGCGAGTGGGGGACAAAACAAGCTTGCCTGCATCAATACCCAATTCTTCTATTTGATCTGTTAATTTCATGTTGCCCGAATAAACAAGATCTGAAGGGATAGCATTATCATAGCTTTCAGGATATTTGATTGCCAAATAATTATTAAACACATCGTGTCGTGCAGAGGTTAATCCATTACTACCCATGCCACCATTATATTCAGATTCGTATGTTGCTGTACCTGAGGATGATAGTCCTACTATAACATCTCCTGCCTGAATATTTGCATTATCAATTACGTCGCTTCTTTTCATTCTGCAAGCAACCGTGCTGTCAACTATTATTGTGCGAACTATATCGCCAACATCAGCAGTTTCACCACCGGTTGGATATACACCAACGCCTAGTTGACCAAGTTCATTGCACAAATCATTGGTTCCATTAATTATCGCAGAAATAACTTCACCCGGAATAAGGTTTTTATTTCTTCCAATTGTAGATGAAACAAGAATTTTATCAGTAGCTCCGACACAAAGCAAATCATCGATATTCATTATTAGAGCATCCTGTGCAATTCCTTTCCACACAGACAAGTCACCGGTTTCTTTCCAATACACATATGCTAATGATGATTTGGTGCCGGCACCATCCGCATGCATTATATTACAGTACTCAGGATCATCTGCTAAAATATCAGGAATTATTTTACAAAATGCTTTAGGATATAATCCTTTGTCTATATTCTTAATTGCACTATGCACGTCTTCTTTAGACGCAGAAACGCCACGTTGACTGTACCTCTGATCTTTGTTCATTTTATATTTAGGAGTTAAAAATTAAACAAGCTTTGCTTAATTGATATGATTCTTTATTTTACCACAAAAGTAATAAAAAATAATCAGATGCAAGATTAAATATTTGACAATATAGTTTCATAATGGAAATTATGTTTAATCGTATTATCCAATAGAGCTCTTTTATAAAGATTACAATACTCACTCTTCATACATATCACTTCATCCTCAATTATCAAAATATTATGTGAACCTGGGATATGGATTTACCACTTTGTGTAAACGATATTTCATTCATTAAAAGAAAAAACCCAAGACTTGGAAAGTTCCTCCAAGCCTTGGGTTTATCTTATTTAAGTA
>CAZSKF010000022.1:0-15085 GCA_964607405.1 uncultured Proteiniphilum sp.
GCGACAAACGTAAGTAGTAATATCCAGTATTTTATTTTCATAACTTATTTATTAGTTGTTGAGGAGTTCTACTATGATGATTTGTCTTGGTTGAAGCTCCATTTTTCCTTCTAGTTTTATTGTGTTGCCTGAGATGATGTCTTGGGCTGATTTGTTTCCTTTCGTTGTTTCGGCATATCTGTTTGTGTCTATTTCGGCGGAGCCTGATGTTCCGTTCATAAATACTACGATGCTTTGGTTGTCAAGGTAGCGCTCGTAAACATATACTCCGTTTTGTGGCACGAAGTGTTTCATTTTTCCTTTTGATATTACTTCGTTTCCTTTGCGCCAGTGTAGCATCTTGCTGAGATAGTTGAATGCTTCGTTTTGTAATTGGTCTCTGCCTGAGGGTTCAAACTGGTTTATTTCATCGCCGGGCCAACCGCCGGGTACGTCTAGGCGGATGTATCCGTCGCTTTTGCTTTTGTTGCCATGCATTAGCAGCTCGGTGCCATAATATAGCTGTGGGGTGCCTGTCATGGTTAGCAAAAATGTGATGGCTTGTTTCCATTCGTCTAGTTTGGTGGGGTATTCTTTTAGATATCTGTCTGTATCGTGATTGTCGAGGAATCTTAGCACATTATTGATATCGGGATATATGAAATCATAGGCCATGTGTTCGTATATGTTTCTTAGCCCTCCATTCCAGTGTTCTGTTTCTTCTGAGAATGCTGTGTGTGAAAGTCCCATAAAGCGGAAGTCCATTACTGATTTGAGCTGTGTGTCTTCGTGCATGTTTAGTTTGCTGTCTTTTTGCCACACTGCTGTGCCGATGGGGTTGTCGAGCCAGGCTTCGCCTACGATGTTGTAGTTGGGATATTCTTTTTGTATTGCGTTGCACCAGTCTATCATCATGTCGTAGTCGGCATATGGGTAGGTGTCTTGACGAATGCCGTCAACTCCTGAATATTCTATCCACCAAATGCTGTTTTGTATGAGGTATTTGGCTACATGTCGGTTGCGTTGGTTCAGATCGGGCATTGTGGGTACAAACCATCCGTCTATCATTATGTCTTTGTCATAGGCTGATGCATATGGGTCAAAAAGTACTTCTTTGAGGTGTGATGTTTGTACGTATTCGTCGAGGTTGTTTATCCAGTCTTTTGATGGCAGGTCACTCATCCATGGGTGGTCGCTGCCGCAGTGGTTGAAAATCATATCCATCACTACTTTCATTCCTTTGGCGTTGGCGTCTGATATTAGTTGCTTGTATTCTTGGTTGGTGCCAAAGCGTGGGTCAACTCGATAATAATCTGTGGTGGCATATCCGTGATATGATCCGCCTTCCATGTCGTTTTCCAAAACGGGGTTTAGCCATATTGCGGTTACTCCCAGGTTGTGAAGGTAGTCTAGTTTGTCTGAGATTCCTTTTAGGTCTCCTCCGTGGCGTGCGTTGGGGTCGTTTCGGTCCACTTTATACTCCATGCGCATTGGTATTTGGTCGTTGGCTGTGTCGCCATTGGCAAATCTGTCGGGCATGATTAGGTATAGCACATCTGAGGAGTCGAATCCTTTTATTTCTCTTCTTCCTTCTTCGCGCGCTTTTAGTTCGTAGTTGGCTGTTATTTTCCTTTTGCCGTTGGTGAATGTTATGTCAAACTTTTGTGCCGGGCTGTTGGATAGGTCTAGGTATAGGATTAGATAGTTGGGGCTGTCTAACGATACGGACTCTATTATTCTTACATTTTCGGAGTTTACTTCTGCTTTGTATGATGATATGTTGTTGCCATATACCATTAGTTGGAGTTCGGTTTCTTGCATTCCGCTCCACCAGAAGTGTGGTTCTATTTTAACTTGTTGTGCAAATGTGTGCAGGCTGCAAGCTAATAGAATTATTAGTAGTGTTGTTATTTTACGCATTATGATTTTGATTTAAAAAAAGCGCAATATTGCTACTGCGCTTTTTTGAGGTAAATGATTTTGTTTATTGTTTTGTGATCGAAGATTTATAAACTGCGGGGTCTGACAGGTCTAGTATGATTAGGTATGTTCCTGCTTCGTTTACTTTTATGTTGTCTCCTCCGTATGATAAATCTTGCATGTCTCCACCAAGGTTTATATCCCAACCGTCATTAGCGCGGAATTTAAATTCTTTGTCGGTGAGGGTTGCTACTACACTCCATTGTTTTGTGTCGGGGTTGTAGGTCATGTTGGTCGAATTGTCCCAGCTGCCGGGTGTTGCATCGCCTATTATTCCCCAGTTTGTCATCTCTGCCGAATAGGTGTATGGGCTTCCTGACAGGTCCACATTCATCTTATAATATCCGGGCTCGGTGATGTTTAGGTTGCCTGCGCCAGCGTCGTCAGATAGAATGCCTTGTTCTCCGCCATCGCCATAGTTTGGTCCGTCCCAGTTGGGCTGTGATGCAAACTTATATTCTGATGCTTCGCCAAAGTAAACATATCCTTCGTATTTGAAATCAAAGTTGCGACTGTAAACGGTTGGTGCTGTTTCGGGCGACCACCCTTGATATCCTCCGGGCAGATATAGCTCTACGTTTACTTCACCAATTATTTCGATGGTGTAGGTGAACTCAAGCATGTTGAGGTTTATTTTTACCCAGCCGGGTTCTGTTACTCGCATTGCTTGTGAGTTTTCTATTATAAGTTCGCCTTCCAGATCTGTATTTCCGTCAACAGGATTTCCTAATACTCCGTCCCATGAGGCGGCTTCTTTGCTTGACTTTGGCACTATTTTGAAGTAGCCTTCTACATCTTTAACCAGTATAGAGAAATATGGATCTTCGTAAACATCCTTTCCGCTGTGGTTGAATTTGTAGCCTTCCAAGTCTTCAATGTTCCAGCCATTGATATCACCAATCAGATAGTATTCGGTTTCGATTACTTGTCCCACGGGAGTGATTTTGGCCGGGCCAATGTTTATCTTTTGGCTTAGCTGGTATGTTTTCTCGCTCAAGTGAAGTAGTGGTGTTACTTTAAAATACATATCTCTTTCAAATGGTGCTTTGCCGTGAAGGGTTTTTACCAATTCGTTTAAATCTTCGGCGGATACTGTTACAGCATTTGCGCTGTTCTTTGTTGGCACTGTTATTGAGTTTGAGAAGTCGTTTGTAGCTGATGCTTCTACCAAATATGTTAGTGATGCCGCATACGTTAGGGCTGGGCCTTCAGTAATGGAAGGAATACCCGTTGATTTTACTATCTCAAACGATTTGTTTGATTCGACATTCTCCTTTGTCAAAACAATGGGAGAGGCAAACTCAGATCCGGTTGCAAATGTGAATCCGTCTGACGGGTATTGTGGCATTTGCTCGTTTATCGTTGGTTCTGCAATGAATTGATCATCATACGGATCGTCACATGCAACGAATGCCGTTGCTATGAGAAAGAGCAGAATCGATTTTATTATTGTCTTATTCATTTTGTTATTGTTTTGCATGTTTATAAAACAGATTACTTTTTAATAAAGGTATATGTTCCATCAATGTCATTAAAGAATACAACGTAGGTTCCCGCTTTTGCTTTAATGTTGTCTCCACCCGGTGTGGCAATTCCCACGGGGAATGTTTTGTCGCCCCAGTTGTCGCCCCAATCGCTGTTGTAGCGGAACTTGCATTCGCCGTCGCTGGCAAACGTGTATTCGGCATACCACATGTGGTTGTTTACGTCTTGATATGGCGTTAGTGATACGTCAGGATTTGATCCCCATTCGGTCATATCGCCTACCATGCCCATGTTGCTATACACTTTAGGTGTGATTGATTTCTTTTCAAATTCAACCTTATTGGTGATTGAGTTGAGTGTGATGGTGTAGTATCCGTCTTCGGGTACTTGGAAGTTTGATGAGCCTCCGTCGTTGTGTACCGGATTGTCGATGCCGTCACTGTCTTGATTACCCCATTGTTCGCCCCATGCGCCTACGTCGCGGATAAACTTGAACGTTTTGGATGTTTCGAAGAATCCTGTGTAGCTGTAGATACCTTGTCCTTCATTGTTATATACATTTCCTTCTACAATGCTCATAGGGATGATGCTTGATCCGTATCCGTTTGCGTCATTGTCCCAGCCTGTGTATCCAATTATGAAATATGGAACAAGCAGTGGGGCATCTTCGTACGATTTTAAGTTCTCGATGAAGTAGGGGAGAATGTTTAGTTTTATTACATTAGAGAATAGTGGCTTGACAATTGGCTGGCTCACTAATGGAGTTTGCGTTGCATTGCTGATTACTGCTCTAAGTCTGAAGTAAACATCTCTATCCACACTGGGAACAGGCATTTCGCCTCCATAAAGTTCGAAGATGGCTTTGTTGATCTCTTTTACATTTATGTTTATTGTTTCTCCTTGCACCGACGAAAGTTCGAATGCATCGCTCATATCCTGATTAAAAGATACTTGAACATAATATGTTACAGCTGCTGTGAAACCATAATCGGGCTGCGAACAGTACAACACTTCCATATTCTGGTTGTTGTTTTGCTCTTCTAATACGTATGTGAAGTTGCCGTATTCGGCTTCGTTGAGTACAAAGCTCAGTGTGCCGCTTTCTGCCTCGGGGTTGATTACCGGTCCTGTTTCATCATCTCCGCAGGAGAATAAAAATCCTAGTGACAGAATCAATAATATGATATAATTATATTTTTTCATTTTATCTCGTTTTCAATAGTTAGACTTATTAATATCCCGGGTTTTGTTCCAGATTATCATTTGAGTTAATATCGGTTGCAGGAATTGGGTATAGGTTATATATTGCACTAAACTTTGTTCCTGATGGGCTTCCGCCTTTCCAATCCCAGTTGTAATCTCCACCGCCGTAGTATCCGTATCTGATAAGGTCGGTGCGACGATGTCCTTCAAAATAAAATTCTCGTGCTTTTTCATCTAGCACTCTGTCAAGTGTGAGTGATGTGAATACGGGTGCATTGGCACGTGTGCGAAGTGCGTTAACAGCTGCTAGTGCTTCTGTGGTGCTGCCTCCCGATCTTAGCAATGCTTCGGCATATGTTAGGTTTGCTTCGGCAAGACGTAGGAATGGAACATCCATGTCGGGGAATTGTGTATCACTTGGTGATGCATTATCGGCACGTGCATTGTTGAACTTCATTACTGAATATCCTTCTTTGAATATCTCAACGTTATCAATTTCCAGTGTGCGCTCTTCTATGAAGAATAATGCGCGCTTGTCTGCTGCTCCTGTTGTGGAGGGGGTTAGCATTGCATTGGAAGGTATGGTTCCGTCGGGGAAGAACTTTTTTACTAATGCCGCCCTTGCTCTGTTGCCTCCCCATCCTTCGGTTGAGCCCCAGTTGGGCATACCGCTTGTGCGAGTTGATGCAATTAGGAATAGTGAAGAGCCCCAGCTTTTGGTTTTTATTCCATCGGCTGCAATTGGTAACAATATCTCGTCGGGTGCCTTATTTACTGAAGAACCTTTGTTGTCGCCCATAAATAGATGTGGGTAGTTGTCTATTAATTTATATGGAGAATCCATCACCTTTTTTGCATATGTTGCAGCGTCGCTCCATTGTGGTGTGCCTGTGTAAACTTCAGCATTTAGGTATAGTCTTGATTTTAGTAACCAGTTGGCTGCTTTGTCGGCGCGATAGTATGGTGCTTGTTTTGGATCATACATGTCGGCTTCGCATTCGGTTAGTTCTTTTTCGATATACTTAAATAGGTCTGCTCTTTTTATTTGTTGTGGTGCTTCTGTTGCCACTACTTCTGTAAAAGGAACATTTCCGAAGAAGTCCATCAGGTAGTAGAAGTTGAGGGCTCGCATAAAGCGTGCTTCTGCTCTTTGCTTTAATGATTTTTCGTCGTTCATTCCTTCTGTTTGTTCTAGGAAGTGGTTGCAAAGTGTAACATTAAAGTTGAGCCTTCCATAAAGTCCTGTAACTTGGTCGTGAGAAGAAGACCAGCGGTTGAAGTTCATTTCGGGTATGCCGGGGTCTCCCCAAGCGCATATTGCTTCGTCTGTAGTTAGCTCGTTGAGGTTCCATATTAATCTCACAAATGCGGATGTTCCTTCGTCAATTCCGTCCACATCTCCATTTCCGTCAGGTCCGTCCTGACCGGTTAGTGCCAAGGTTGCATATATCTTGGTAAATACACCATCTTGATTGAAGCTTTGTGTTACACTGGGGTCTATGGGGTTTACATCCAAATCGCCAATGCATGATGTGGCAAAGCCTATTGTCATCAATAATGATATTGATATTGCTATGAACTTATTATTTATAGATTTCATAATACATTGTTTTTATTAATCGGTTAATTAAAAGGATAGACTTAATCCCATTAATGATGTCATTGGGCGAGGATAGATGTCGCGGTCGATTCCGCCCCATACTTCTGGATCTAATCCTTTATATCTGGTCCACACAAATGGGTTTTGTACGGATAGATAGATTCTGGCATTAGACAATCTTGCGGGTGCAAGGTGTGTGAAGTTGTAGCCCAGTGTTATATTATCCATGCGCAGGAATGATGCTTCCTTTACATAATAATCCGATAAGTAGTAATTAGTTAGTCCTTTGAAGTTGGTGTCAAATGCAGAGGCAGGTTTGTTTGCAAAGAAACCTGAGGTTGACCATACGCCACCTACTCCAATATTTGCTCTGTCTGCTGATACATCGTCATATACATAGTTGCCAAGGCTTGCTCTTAGTGTGAAGCTTAGGTCAACATGTTTGTATGTCATTCTTGAAGAAAGTCCCATTAATACATCTGCTACAGGGTTGTGGAAGAAGTATCTGTCGTCGTCGTTGATTGTGCCGTCGCCATTGCGATCTACAAATAGGCCTTCGATTGGTTTTCCGTTGTTGTCATACACTTGCTGATATACATAGAATGATGAAGCAGGGAATCCTACTGCGTGTGCCTGGATGTTGTTTCCGGTTCCTGAAGAGATACCTCCCGTTGGCACTACATAGTTGTCACGATCTCCGGCGGTTAGTTTTGTAATTTCATTTTGATTGTATGTTACGTTATAACCAAGGTTCCAACTGAAATTTTTAGAGCTTATCACATCACCATTGATTGTGAACTCGAGTCCTGTGTTGGTCATTGATCCGATATTGCTTACCACACGATTTTTGAAGTTGGTTCCTGCAGGTATTTCAATAACGTTTATCAAGTCGTTAGTTTCTCTGTAGTAATAATCGATGGCTCCTGTGAACCTGTTGTTCATAAATCCAAAATCGATTCCGGCATTGTATGTTGTGGTTTCTTCCCACTTCAGGTCCTTATTGTATGCATCGGGACGGAATGTTGAGTGGAACTCATCACCTACAGGGTAGTAACCTCCATCTTTATTTTCTGAATAAACAGGAATGTATGGGTAATCTCCCTGCATAATGTTTTGTTGTCCTGTGATACCATAGCCTAATCTAAGTTTTAGGTCGGATAGTAGGCGTTGGTTTCTCATAAATCCTTCTTCACTGATTTTCCATGCAAATGCAAATGATGGGAATAAGCCCCAACGGTGGTCGCTTGCAAAGCGCGAGCTTCCGTCGTTTCTTACGGTGGCAGTGAATAAGTATTTGTTTGCCAAATTATAGTTTATACGTCCAAAGAATGAAACCAGATAGTTTTCACTTTTCCACTCTCTGTCTTGTGGCAGGTATCCGTCAAGGCCAACGTAGTAGTTGCTGCCTTCGCGATAAAAATGTTGCCACTCATATCCTCCCATTATATCAATTGAGTGCATATCTCCAAAGCTGTTAAGGTATTGCAGATAGGTGTTGAGTGATTTGTTGGTTTTGTAAACCTTTTCCCAGCCTTCGCGTCCGTGTGGATGGCTGTCGGCATTTGCTTTGTCGATATATAAATCTTGCTTTCCGTCAGAAACGTCAAGTCCAAGTCCAAGGTGTGCTCTTAGTTCCGGCAAGAAATGCATTCTGTAGTCAATGTCGGCACTTCCGGTGAATGTTTTTGCTACTGATGTATCATCTTTAAGCATTAGCATTGCAACGGGGTTTTTTACTGCCAGTGAGTTGAAGTTTTGTTGCTGTACGCCATCTTTTTCTGTAACCGTGTGCCATTGGAAATATCCACCGAATAGGTTTTTGTATAGTGGGTCGTCAGATCTTACGGGCTGTGTTGGGTCCATTGCTGCTGCCGAACCTACTGCACCTGTTTCTGCAAATTGGTTTGTAACGTACATTCCCTTTGCATTAAGATTCATTCTCAGGTGGTCATTAAATAATGATGGACTAAGATTGAATGCACCGGTAGCACGGTTAAACTCTGAAGTTCTTAAGATACCATTTTGGCGGGTGAATCCTACTGATGCACGATAAGGCATATTTTTTAGTCCGCCCAGAATACTTAAGTTATGGTCAGTGCTTGCGCCTACTTGGTATATTTGTTTTTGCCAGTCGGTGTTGGCGTTTCCAAGTTTGCTAACTGCTTCGTCGTTTATGCCTCCATAAAGATTGGTAACATACTTTCTGAACTCATCGGCAGATAGTACATCAATAGTTTTCTTAACGTTGCTTATAGACATATTGCCTTCGTAAGATACTTTGGGTTTGCTTCCTGCTTTTCCTCTTTTGGTGGTAATAATAATAACACCATTGGACGCGCGCGAACCATAAATAGCCGTAGCAGAAGCATCTTTAAGAACAGTGAATGTTTCGATATCATTGGGGTTTACCATGGTTAGTGGGTTTGCCACTCCCTTGATTCCGTCGTTGTCCATAGCAAGACCATCAATAACAATAAGAGGGTCGTTGCTGGCAGAAAGTGAAGAACCTCCCCTGATGCGAATGGTAGCACCACCACCCGGAGTTCCGCCGCCCGACACTATATTGACACCGGCTACCTTACCCGAAATCATATCCTGGGCGTTGGTAACAAGTCCTTTGTTGATATTGTCCGGCTTAATTGCTGTAACAGAACCGGTGGCGTCATCTTTTTTAACGCTTCCGTAGCCAATTACAACCAGCTCGTCAAGAAGCTCGGTGTCTTCTTGCAACACTATGTCGATTCGTGTTCTGTTGTCGATTGATACTGACTGAGTAGTATAGCCAATATAGCTAAATAGTAATACTCCGTCTGATGGTGCTTGCAGTGTGTAGTTTCCATCATAATCTGTAATTGTTCCTGTGGCAGTTCCTTCGATTAGAATGTTGGCGCCAATAATTGGTTCACCTCCAACGTCTGTTACTTGTCCACGTACATTTATCGTAGCCCCTGTTTGGGCTTGAGCCGATAAAATAAGTAGTACACTCGACAAAAATGTGAGTAGGAATGTCCTTGTACTAGTTTTTAATTTTTCGTTCATGTTAGATAACATTTTAAAGTTATTAAATGGTAATCATGCTAATTAGTATATTTTATGTTTAGTTTTTGTAGTTGTACACTACTATTTGTTTTCTCTTTTTTTAAATTACAACGTTGTTAATTCTCTAATATATAGTAGTGTTTGTTTGATTATAAGTGTAAAATATCTAATTATTATGATTGATGTAAAATTTCAATAAATGCAAATATATAGAAAATATTGTTTGACGTGTGAGGTTTTGTGTTAAAACTTATAGTATGGGGGGTTTTTTACATGTTCTAGTAAATTAAACAGCTTCTTTTACAAACCCCTTTAAAAGTTTTGTATCTTCGTATTATAATATTTTAAAGCAAGTACTAAAATGAACGACTGGAAGAAACGACTTAATATTGTATATTCTACAAATCCTGATTATCATTATAATGATGAAAGTGAGGATACTGAAGATACATTGCCAAAGGAAAAGCAAATGCTGCGCATCAGCCTTGATAAACGAAACAGAAAGGGGAAAGCGGTAACTCTTATTACCGGATTTGTGGGGAGTGATGATGACTTGCAAACTTTGGGCAAACTGCTTAAAACTAAATGTGGTGTGGGAGGCTCGGCCAAGGACGGAGAGATAATTGTGCAGGGTGATAACAGACAAAAAGTGCTTGATATTTTACAAAAGGAGGGGTATGTTAAATCAAGAACCATCTGAAAACGAAAAACTACTCCTTATCAAAGCTTCGGCAGGATCGGGCAAAACTCACAGGTTGACGGGTGAATATCTGCGTTTACTTTTTTCGGCAGACAATCATTACAAAAATATTCTTGCGGTGACTTTTACCAATAAGGCTACCGACGAGATGAAGACGCGTATTGTGGAGGAGTTGCATACTCTTTCGGTTGGAAAGAAATCGGACTATGAAGAGTCTTTAAAGGAAGAGTTTAGATTGTCAGATTTGCAACTGAAGAACAAAGCCAGAGGTATCCTCGAAAACATACTACACGACTATTCATCATTTTCCATCAGCACCATTGATAAGTTTTTTCAGCAAACTATGAGAGCTTTCACTCGTGAGATGGGATTGTCGGGTGGTTATAAAATAGATTTGGATCAGAATTTTATTCTGGCGCAGATTGTTGACCTGATGATTCTGGAACTAGATCAGCCTAAGAACAGGGATTTGGCAGGTTGGATTCTGGATTATATGAAAAGCCAAATAGCGGATGGTAAGAGTTGGAATATTAAAAGTGGTGTGGCAGATTTGGGGCAACAACTTTTTAATGAAAAATATAAGTCACTGTCGGCTGATAACAAAGATCAGATTGAGAATAAGGAGTACCTTAAAGAGTATAGGGCTGTAGTTAGAAATATAATAAAGGAATGGGAGAACAGGGCTGTAGAGATAGGGCGTAGTGCACTTGACATTATGGCCAATCATGGGATTGATCATACGGATATGAAGTATGGAAAAAACTCAGGTTTTGGATTGTTTGTCAAGTGGGCCAACAGGGACTTTGATGGTCCGTCCAACAGATTGATTGGTTGTGCAGGAAAGGTTGAGAACTGGACAACTAATAAATCAGCAAAAAAACATGAGGTTGAGGCGGCTTTTTATGCAGGCCTGAACGATTGTGTGGAGAATTTATTGGCTCATTTTTCTAATTCTCTACATTACAATACAGCTAATAGTATTTTGCGAAACTTCTACACGCTGGGTATTTTAAATGATATAAGCAATAGATTGCGAGATTATCAAAAAGAGAATAATACACTGTTCTTGTCGGACACAACTGAGCTTCTAAACAAGATTATTGCTGATAGTGGTGCTCCATTTATATATGAGAAAACGGGTACTCGTATTGCCAACTTTATGATTGATGAGTTTCAGGATACATCGTCGATGCAATGGCAAAACTTTAGACCGTTGATTGATGAAAGCTTGTCCTACGGCCGGTTCAATCTGGTGGTGGGAGATGTAAAGCAGAGTATCTACAGATGGCGAAACTCAGACTGGGGAATTTTGGAAAATGAAATTCAAACAGATTTTGGGGCTGAGGCTGTGACTAATGAGGTGTTGGACACTAACTGGCGTAGTGATACAAATATTGTAAACTTCAACAATGCTGTTTTTCAATTTACCTCTAAAATGTTGCAAGCAGATTATAATAGCTCCATTGGTGAGGAAGAAGCGACGGAGCACAAAATAATGGATGCTTATAAGAATGTGTTTCAGCTTTTACCCAAATTCAGAGCTAAGGACGAAGGGCACGTTAAAGTTTCATTTCTCAGCACGGAAGATGACGAAGAAAAATGGCAGGATCAGGCTTTGGAGAATATGATTGGCGAGCTTGAATTGCTCCAAGATCAAGGGTTTGCTCTCAAGGATATTGCTATACTGGTGAGGTATAACTATGAGGCAGTGGCAATTGCTGAGTACCTATTGAAATATAAGAATGAACATCCTGATTCAAACTATCGATACGATGTGATATCAAACGAAGCCTTGGTGATTGGCAATGCACAGAGCGTGAGGGCTGCAGTGGCTTTGATTAAATATTTCAATAACAGAGAGGATGCCACAAAACGAATGTTGGCAGTGTATGAGTACAACAGGTTTCACTGGGACTTCTCTCCTTCTAAAGCAATTCTTGAATATTTTGAGAAAGCAGAAAATGATTTCCCTGCTGAGGCGAAAGAGAAGCTTGATAATATTTCATCACTACCTTTTTATGAGATGGTTGAGACATTCTTTTCTATTCATAGTGATGTGCTTGATGAGAAGGAAAATGTGTATGTACAGGCTTTTCTGGATATTGTATTGAAGTTTAGCACCGAATCGTCATCCAACGCAAATGATTTTGTGGAGTGGTGGGAAGAAAAGGGGTGCAAGAAGACTCTATTCTCTCCGGACAATCAGGATGCTATCAGGTTGATGACTATTCACAAATCCAAGGGTTTGGGATTTAATGCTGTGGTGTTGCCTTTCCTAAATTGGGATATTGATCATAAGCCAACGCGAAGCCCCATTATTTGGTGTAAGCCATCTGTTGCACCGTTTGATATGGTTGGCTCGGTACCACTGGTTTATGCAAAATCACTGAATGATACTATATTTAATAAAGAATATCAGGAGGAGAAATTATACACTTATATTGATAATCTTAATTTGCTGTATGTGGCATTTACTAGGGCAAAAAACAGGATTGTGGCTTTTGCTCCCAAAGTGAAGATGTCTAAAAATGGGTTTAGCAATATTTCATCTCTATTGTATAGTTCCTTTTCTATGCCTAATTCTCAGGATGGCTTAATATCTCTGCACAACTATTTTGATGAGGAGAATGATGTGTTTGAAGTTGGCACTCCCTCTTTGATTGAGAGCAAACTTGACAAGAATGCTTTGCAGTCTTTTGATTCGGGTTTGTGGCAGTCGGTTCCTTTTGACAATAGACTGAAGCTAAGATTGAGTTCTGTTGATTTTTTCTCAAACGATGGTAGCCGCATGTATGGAACATTGATGCATGAGATTATTAGTGAGATTGACACAGCGGATGATTTGGCAGATGCCGTTGAGGCAAGATACTTGTCGGGCGAACTGGAAGCAGATAAAAAGGATGAAATATTGGAGCTTTTATCTGATGTTTTGTCTATTGATGAGGTTGTAGATTGGTATTCGGGAAAATATAATGTAATAAATGAAACTCAGGTTCTTCATCCCAAGCTGGGCTTTAGTCGTCCCGACAGAGTGATGATAGGGGATGATGAGGTAGTGGTGGTTGACTACAAGTTTGGTGAGGTTGAAAACAAGAAGTATGTGAAGCAGGTACAAAACTACGTAAAGCTTATTTCGGATATGGGATACGACAACGTGAGCGGATATCTGTTTTATGTGACCAACAAAACCGTATATAAAGTATAATACAACTAACTTTTAACCTTAATATAATACCATTGATAATCAGTTCCGTATAATACCACTGAAAAAATAAATCAAAAAAATATCAATATTGATGATACGTTTGTGTCGTTAACTTCGTCATGTATATAGAGTATGGATATTGCCGAATATAAAAATATAGTTGCAAATATGCGTTCGTTGTTGCTGTCCAAAGCTTATGGAATAACGGGCAACAAGGATGATGCAGAGGATGTGGTGCAGGAAGTGTGCCTGCGGCTTTGGCATATGCGCAACAATTTGGATAAGTATGGCAATGTGAATGCAGTATGTGTGACAATGGTCAGAAATCTTAGTATCGATAAGGTTAGAGCAAAGCGTATTGAAGTTGGTGATGAAGAGCTGCTTGGCGTGAAGAGTGAGAGCAATATGATGCCCGACAGGCAGCTTGAGGGAAAAGAGGCTAGGAGTTTGATTAGAGATTTAATTAAAAAACTACCTGTATTGCAACAAGAGGTTTTGCGCCTAAAAGATATGGAGGAGCATGAAACCGAAGAGATTGTGGCAATGCTGGGAATAAGTGCTGAGTCAGTAAGAAATAATTTATCAAGGGCTCGAAAGCGTTTACGAGAATTATTGATGGAGTATCAAAAAAGTGGAGGGTTTGAATTATGAATATACATGAAGTAGTGCAAAGGTATTTTGAGGGAACCAGCTCGGTAGAGGACGAAAGATATTTGAAGGCATATTTTTTAGATAATGAGAATGTGGCTGAAGAGTATAAGTACCTGCAACCATTGTTTAAATATGTCTCTGATGAGATGGAGGCTCTGCAGGTTTTGAATGAAATTAAACTTCAGGAGGCAAATGACGAAAATAAGGGAGGCACTAAGGTTCGAAAAATGATAATCAGCATCTCTGCTATTGCTGCATCTCTGATGATTGGAATGTTTTTGCTTTTGGGCGAAGTTAAGGGTAGTGCAGACAAAAGCTATGTATGGATTGATGGCAAAAAGGTCTTAAATCCGGAGGTTGTGAACAGATACTTCGAAGCTTCTTTTGAGAATGTGAAATCGGATGATAATATTTTGGAACAACAGCTTGGCTCTTTCTTTGAGGACTAATAAGATGGTTAAAACAAAATGAAGAATAAAACACGAAACATATATATTATGAAGTTGAAAGATAAATATTTTAAACTGCTTCTTTTATTGATATTGCTGTTTGTGTCGCCGGTTGTGTCGGCTCAGCAAGATTTGCAAATTAATAGGATATTTGAAGTATATGGAAAGCAAAAGGGTGCTGTGATGGTGGTACTGTCGGGCAAATCGGCAGAGTTAAAGAGATATAAGCTTGATAAATATCGCAGTTTGACTATTAATTATGACAAGGAGATATTTGAAAATATTCAAACTAGTCTTGAAGCAGATAAAGAGGGGGCATACAAGATTAAGGAGGTGGTGAACAACGGCGTAGTATCTTCAGGATATTATCAACTTAGAAACGAGACTGAGAAAACAAATAGATATATACTCTTCAAAGTAGATCGTAATCACAGGGCAACTCTCATATATATGGAGGGTGGTATGGACTCGGAGGAGCTGATAGAAAAGCTATTCTTAAAACAAAATAAATAATAATCATAAAAAATATATCACATGAAAAAAATTACAATTACTATGGCTTTTGCTTTCTGTTTGTTGTCGCTAATGGCAACGGGCACTTTGTCAAACGATACTACCTTTCAATATAAAGATAAGCATATTAAGGTGGTTGAAACGAGTAGTGAAACGTTGGTGAAGGTTTATAAAATTGATGAGAATGGAGATACCATTTGGAGTGAAAAGGTGTACGAGGGAGTTTTTGCTGATGATAGAGTCATTGAAAGAGAGTACAACAGATTTGAAATCTCAATTCC
>CAZSKF010000022.1:15185-22141 GCA_964607405.1 uncultured Proteiniphilum sp.
ACAACCGATCCGGGATTTAATTATAAAACTTCACGCTTGCACTTCACTTATCTAACCTTTCCTGTTTTACTTGAGTATAATACTCTTGCCCGCAACTCTGCCAGATTCTTTATTAATGGAGGATTGGTGATGAAAGTTAAAACGGCATCTTCTTCTAAAGTGTGGTTTTATGAAGATAGTAGAAAAAGGAAAATGAAAATGCCGGGTGAGCTCAATATTCGACCTGTGACTTTTGACTTTATAACACAGATAGGATTTGGTGATTATGGTATTTTTGCAACTTATTCTCCTCTTGATTTATTTATGGACGGCAAAGGACCTAAGGGAAATCAAGTTTCAATAGGACTTCAGTACTACCCTTGATTGGATTGTGAGTAATATATAGTGATAACTTGAATTTATCGAATAATTGTTACCTTTGCGAAAACACACTTACTTGCTTTGCTTTCACAAAATTGGCAAGACTTTGTGTGGGCTTATAAATTATACCTTTAAAAATAAATATGTTAATCGTATGAAAACAAAAACTTTAATCTTTTTTTTGATGTTTGTCGCTTCGATAAATATCAATGCGCAACAATCCAAAGAACTGGAGAAGGAAGTGAAAACCCTTAGAAGGCAATTAGCAGATTACAAACATCGATTTGATGTTTTGGAAAAACAAATTGATGATGTAATGTGGTTTAACCGTATGCAGGATGTGGCATATGTTGACAAAGTGAGGTTGACTTCCACCGCAAGATGGAAGCCGCTAAATCCTGACAGCAAATTTGCAAACAACAAGCTTCAGTTTTATACCTATGTATTTATTCCCAAAAATATAGATATTGACGCGAAGTATCCTCTTATTGTTTTGCCCCATAGCGGCATACATGCTAATTTCTCAACCTATTATGTGCACATAGTTCGTGAACTGGTATCGCAGGGTTATGTTGTGGTTTCTGCAGAATATAGAGGCAGTACCGGATATGGCAAAGCTACATATGAGAATATAGATTATGGCGGACGAGAGAATGACGATGTATTGGAGAGTAGAAACTATATGATTGAAAATTACAGCTTTGTGGATGAGGATAGAGTGGGTGTGATTGGTTGGAGCCATGGTGGAATGATTGCAATGATGCAATTACTGCAACATTCTGATAAGTATCAATGTGCATTTGCCGGAGTACCCGTTAGTGATTTGGCCAACAGGCTAGAATCTCACGATGACAATTATACCGCCTATTTTACCGCACCCTATCATATTGGTGAGAGTATTGAGGATAACCCTGAAGAATACGCCAGACGTTCGCCTACTCATTATGCGTCAAACTTGGATAAGCCTTTGATGATTTATACTAATACTAACGACAATGATGTGTATGTGGAAGAGGTGGAACTTATGATTGAAACCCTGAAAGGATTTAATAAGGAATTTGAATATGAGGTTTTCCAAGAGGCTTCAGGTGGACATGGCTTTGATAGGATTGACTCTAAAGAGGCAACCGACATCAGATATAATATCCATAAGTTCCTGGAAAAATATTTGCAACCACCTTATCCGTTTAATTCAACAAAGGAGATGCGCAAAGCGGCTTATGGCTTTAATTAAAGAATTAGTTCATGAGCAATCAATCTATCTATATTTGGGAATTGCAGGTACTTCAACCTACTGTATGGAAAAATAAATTTAAAAAAAAACTTTGATTTTTAAGTTATGTTTGAAACACATTGTTCGTCTTATATATAGATAATAATTATGAAATGATGTGTTGAAATTTTTATGGACTTAGATTTGCATTAAAATAATGCTAGTTTGTCGATAAATCTTCACAATTATTTTATAAGTCGGCAATTATTATTATTTTTGTGGAATTGTGAGCATTAAGCTTACTAGATAAACAATATAATGAAAATATAGACGTATAATTATTAAATTGTAATTACCATTTATTTTTTAATCTAAAATACAAAGTATGTCATCAAAAATGTCAAGAAGAAAGTTTCTCCAAGCAGGCGCAACAGCTGCTGTTGGGTTAACTGTGGTGCCTTCAACGGTACTGGGAAAAAGTATGGGCTATACAGCACCGAGTGATAAATTGAATATTGTAGGTGTGGGTGTAGGTGGTAGAGGAGCTTCAGTAATTAAAAACATGGAGAGCCAAAATATCATTGGACTTGCAGATGTGGACTGGAAATACAGCAAGAATATATTTGAGCACTTCCCTAATGCAAAGAAATACTACGATTATCGTAAAATGTATGAAGAGCTGGGCGATAGCATTGATGGTGTTATGGTTGCTACTGCCGACCACACTCACGCCATTATTGCTGCCGATGCTATAACAATGGGCAAGCACGTGTATGTAGAGAAGCCTCTTACACATAGTGTGTATGAGTCTAGATTGCTGACCAAGCTTGCTGCCAAACATAAAGTGGCTACCAGTATGGGTAACCAAGGTGCATCGGGTCCCGGAGTTCGTCAGGTAATTGATTGGATTCGCGACGGTGTAATTGGTGAGGTTACAAAAGTTGATACTTTTACAGACAGACCAATTTGGCCACAGGGGCTTATGACTCCAACCAAAGCCGACAGAATTCCTAAAACTCTTAACTGGGATTTATTTATCGGACCTGCAGCAAAACGTCCTTTCAATGAAATCTATCATCCATGGAACTGGCGCGGATGGTGGGATTTTGGTACAGGTGCTTTAGGTGATATGGCTTGTCATATTCTTCACCCTGTGTTCAAGGGACTAAATTTGGGATATCCAACAAAAGTTCAAGGTACATCAACTATGCTATTAAATGATAGTGCACCGTCTGCTCAGATGGTTAAATATACTTTCCCTGAGAGAGACAACTTGCCAAAAGTGGGTATGCCTGAGGTGGAAGTTAACTGGTATGATGGTGGATTGATTCCATTCCGTCCTGAAGGCATTCCTGCAGGAAAGAACTTAAATGATCATGGTGGTGGTGCTATTTTCTACGGAACTAAAGATATCTTAGTTTGCGGTTGCTATGGTGTTAACCCTTGGTTGGTGTCGGGCAGAACTCCGGCTTCTCCAAAAACACAACGCGAAGTTACCTTGTCTCACGAAATGGACTGGGTGCGCGCATGTAAGGAAAGCCCTGAAAATAGAGTTGAAACAGCATCTCCATTCTCAGAAGCAGGACCATTCAATGAAATGGTTGTTATGGGAGTGTTGGGTGTAAGACTGCAAAGCTTGAATCAAGAATTGCATTGGGATGGCGATAATATGAGATTTACAAATATTCCAGCTGATGCTACTATCAGATCTATTATGGAAGATGGATTTAAAATCACTGATGGTCACCCAACGTTTGACAAAACTTACACTGAGCCTGTTAATGCTAATGCATTTGCAGAAGAACTAATTAAGCATACATATAAGAACGGTTGGAAACTCCCTGATATGCCTTAATTGAAATTTCAATAAACCTATTTCTTTAAAACAGCAGCTGCCTATAATTATATTGGCAGCGGCTGTTTGATAGTTACACTAATAATAAGAATAATAGCAACTGTATATTAATGTATATATAGGAGCTAATAAAATCAATTAAAAAAGTATGAGAAAAGTATTTTATACATTTGCATGTCTTGCTGCTTCGGCTGCTATGATATCATGCGGAGGTAGTGCCAAGCAATCTGAAGGTGAAGAGGAAGTTGCTACAGCTGAAGTAACATTGGCATATTCTTCCGAATTGCAGGGAGAAGAGGTTAATGAACTGGTTTTGCCGGTTGACAAAGATGGTTTCATCACAATTTTTAATGGAGAAGACTTTGCAGGATGGCGCGGATATGGAAAAGATCACGTTCCGGGTAAGTGGACCATCGAAGATGGTGCTATTAAATTTAACGGATCAGGAGGCGGTGAGGCTCAGGATGGTGATGGTGGCGATATCATTTTTGCTCATAAATTCAAAAACTTTGAGTTGGAATTGGAATGGAAAGTTTCAAAAGGTGGCAACTCAGGTATTTTCTATTTGGCACAAGAGATTACTACAACTGATGATGCGGGTAATACTCGCTTAGAGCCTATTTATATTTCTGCTCCCGAATATCAGGTGTTGGATAATGCAAACCACCCTGATGCAAGATTAGGAAAAGACAATAACCGTCAGTCGGCCTCACTTTATGACATGATTCCTGCAGATCCACAAAATCAAAATCCTTTTGGCGAGTGGAACAAAGCTAAAATCATGGTTTATAAAGGTACTGTTGTTCACTACCAAAATGATGAGAACGTATTGGAATATCACCTTTGGACACAACAATGGACTGATATGCTACAAGCAAGCAAGTTTAGCGAAAAAGCGTGGCCTTTGGCATTTGAATTGTTAAACAATTGTGGTGGACCAGACAGAGAGGGCTTAATCGGTCTTCAAGATCATGGTGATGACGTATGGTTCAGAAACATTAAAGTAAAAGTACTAGATTAAGAATATAATCACTACAAGGAGTATTCCCTATAATTTGGGGAGTACCCCTTTTTTTGATAATAACAGAATTAATAGTAAAATAATAGTATGAAAAAGAATTATATTCAAATATTAGCAGTATTGCTGATTACAGTTTTGTTGGCACCATCATGCGTGCAAGGACAAAAAGAAGAGGCTGTTGAAGCTAAAAAAGATATTTATATTCAGCTGTACTCTGTTCGTGATGATATAAAAGCTGACTATGAAGGCACATTGGCAAAAGTAGCCGAGATGGGATATACCGGTATAGAAGCTGCTAGTTACAACGATGGCAAATTTTACGGCCTAAGCCCTGACGAGTTCAAAAAATCAATCGAGGATTTAGGTATGGAAGTTTTGTCTTCTCATATCACTCACCCATTGGCTGAGAACCCAGCAGATACTGACTGGGAAGCTGTGTGGGCATGGTGGGATACTGCTATTAAAGCACACAAGGATGCAGGAATGAAATATATCGTTGCTCCATGGATGCCTACTCCTGCTACTCTTGAAGCATTGCAGGCATATTGTGACTACTACAATCAAATTGGTGAGAAGTGTAACGAAGCGGGAATACGTTTTGGATATCATAATCACAACTTCGAGTTCACAGAAATTGAAGGTGAATTGATGTATGACTATCTATTAAATAACACAGACCCTGCTAAGGTATTCTTCCAAATGGATGTTTATTGGGTAGGTGAAGGCGGTAAAGATCCTGTAGAGTATTTTAATAACTATCAAGGACGCTTTGAGCTGCTACACATTAAAGATGAAAAGGAACTGGGCTTGAGCGGAAAAGTTGACTTTGAAAAAATCTTTAATAATGCAGATAAATCAGGTGCAAAGTATATGATAGTAGAAGTTGAAAGATACACCGGCACACCACTTGAGGGTGTAGAAGAGAGCTACAATTATCTTAATAACGCTGACTTTGTAAAAGATACTTATAAGTAGATTAGATATTTGCGTTTACAGAATTGTTTCGTGAGGGGTTGTGTCTTGTAAAATAGATATGACCCCTTTTTTCTTATTTTAATACTGATATAATCATCTTCTGTGAACAATAGATATGGGTGTTTGTTAATTTCATCGCAACGACAGTTTGAGCTAATATAATAATAGATACAAATGATGATACATAGTATTATTATATAACTAGCTATATGTCAATTAGATGCGATGGTTAATTATGCTTAATGTCTTGCTGATTGAAATAATTCTAGATAACTTTGTCTGGATAATAATGAAACTAAAAAGATGAGATAATTATAGCGTTTACGTATGATTACTTCTTTCATGATTATAAAGTTGAGAGTGCTCAAAACAATTATCAAATGAAAATGTTATTGTAAGTAAACCATTTTAAACTAATAGAACAATTGAAAATATTTCAACTAAATATATATTATGGCAAAATCTAAAAAAGAACAGAACCTAGAGATATCCAAAGAGAAATTGCTTCACATGCACAAACTGATGTGTGATATCCGTAATTTTGACGATAAGGTTAACTACATGGTTAGAAGAGGACAAGTTCCTGGAATGACGCACTTTTCTGTAGGAGAAGAGGCGGCAAACGTTGGAGCAGTTGCTGCTTTATCAGAGGGAGACCTGATCACATCTAACCACAGGGGTCACGGACAAACCATTGCTATGGAAATTAATCTGGACGAAATGATGGCTGAAATTATGGGTAAGGCAACCGGTACTTGTAAAGGTAAAGGTGGGTCTATGCATATTGCCGACCTTGATAAAGGTAACCTTGGTGCCAACGGTATTGTAGGTGGCGGTATGGGTATAGCTATTGGTGCTGCTCTAACTCAAAAGATGAAGAATACCGGCAAAGTGGTAATTTGCTTCTTCGGTGACGGTGCTGTTAACGAAGGTGCATTTCACGAAACTTTGAATATGGCTTCAATCTGGAAGCTTCCCGTTATTTTTTATTCAATTAATAACTTGTACGGAATTAGTACTCCAATTTCTAGCGTAATTAATATCGATTATAACTATAAACGTGCGGCATCTTATGGTATTCCCGGACATTTTATCGAGGATGGGAATGACCTGATTGCAGTTTACGAGAAGTTTCAGGAACTGGTGGATTATGTAAGAGCCGGAAATGGTCCTGTCTTGGTTGAGTCTATAACCTACAGATGGTATGGACACTCTACTTCTGACCCGGGTAAATACCGTACTAAAGCAGAGGTGGATGAGTGGAAGAAAAAATGTCCTATCTTGAAATTCAAAAATGATTTGATTTCACAAGGTGTGGCAACTGCTGAAGAGCTTGATGCAATCAATGCAGCATCTATGCAAGCAGTTGAGGGGTCTGTTAAGTTTGCACTGGAAAGTCCGGAGCCATCTTTAGAATCAGCATTCGAAGATATTTTTGCAGACTAACCATTTGGTTACAGATTTAATTATTAAATAGAACAATTTACGAACAACAAACAAGAAACAGCATAAATGAAAAACGAAACTAAAGT
>CAZSKF010000023.1:0-1994 GCA_964607405.1 uncultured Proteiniphilum sp.
GTGGATAGAGTGAAAGATAACCCTCAATTCTTTTCTAAAGAGTTGGCTTCTATCAAGGATGATGATAATCATGTATTGGTTTTTTATACAAAAAAACAGCCTTGAAACAACTGAATCTTCAATTGCTATATAAAATCACGGATATGGAAATCTAAAAATCCTTATTCCCATAAGTTAAGTCGGAAACGGATAATGAAAAGGATAGAATGAATGTGTAAATAATAATTGAGTTAGAATCTTAAGATTTATATTCTCTTGAATGCAATTTATTTCAGTTTATTTGTATTGATATACGGAATATAAGGAAAGGAGGTGAGTCAGAGTGAGTTTAAAACTATAGAAAAGCCCTTGTTGCTTAGCTGTTGAAAGGATATATACAGCTGAAAACAAAATTAAACTTAATTATTCATTAATTTAAAAATTTATTTTGAAATGATTACAAAAAATAGATTATTTTCTAGCTTATTTGCTATAGGATTATTAGCAGTCACAGGGATTGGAGTAAGCAAAAGTATGAACAATTATTCGGATTTTTCAATACTTTCATTGAAGAACATTGAAGCAATAGCTTCTAATGAAACAAGCTGCATATCAAGCAGTAGTGATAATAATGGAACTTGTAAAAAAAGAGCTGACGGATATGGAGATGTATGTGTAAAAGGTGGTTTTTGGGATACTAAAAACTGTTACACACATGCAGTAATATGATAACTTAAACGGTGTACTGAAGTCTCAAAATTGATAATCTGTTTTACAAATAATAGACTTTTATCAGTTATGGCTTTGATACACCGTTTTAAAAACTCAATTTAAAATGAATAAAAAAAATCAGATTTTGTTTGTTGTCTTCTTGGTAATATATAGTTGTAATTATCATCAGGGAAGTGTCATTAATACAGAAAGGAATAAGAGTGAAAAAAATTATTCAGTAGAGCGTAAAAAAATTAAGGAGTTTTTATTGGATGATGAGACTAGTTACATGATTGATTATATTCAATTTAAAGATGATCAGTACAATAAGTTGTTATTTGTAAATTCATTTAATAATTCGATTTATTTTTATAATTATGACGAATCTTCTTTTGAGAAGAGAATCATTTATGAAAAAGAAGGTCAAGATGGGGTATCTCAACTCCAAGCATTTTTATATTTGAATGATGATAGTATATTCGTTTATTCGTATAGCACTAATATATTGTCCCTTACCAATAGTGATCATAGAGTATTAGAAAGATACAAATTATATGAAGCGCCCATTGAATTGCCTGAGATTATTTTACCGTCTCCATACGTACAAACTTCAACACCTTTGCGAATGATAAATGAACACATTGTATGTATGGGATTCGTTCCTGGCGAAACGAACTATGAGGATGAAAAGAACAGACCTGTTGCATGTTTTATTAATATTAAAGATAAAGCAATGAAATACTCAGTTTTTTATCCTGAACAATACTCAATGTATAATTGGGGCGGAGGCTTTACGTATAGGATGCCATATTACGATGTTAATGATAATGATGAACTGATTGTTAGTTTTGCGGCAGATCATAATGTTCAAGTATACCCAATTCATGAAAATGTTGCTACTGACTATTATGCAGGAAGTAACGAAATAGACAAGATTCTATCTTTTCCTAATCCTAAGGATTCGCATATTGATGAAGATAAGGCATGGCAATGGTATATGACTAATTCTTCATATCAGAATATTCTTTATGATAAATATAGAAAACTATATTATAGAATAGCAAGATTACCTAAACGAGATTATAAGTTAAGTGAAATTGGAAATGATAAGCCTATTAAGATTATTATTTTAAATAATAATCTTAAGTATCAGGGTGAGGTCAAATTAGATGAGAAAACATCATATGTTCTAAATAACTGCTTTGTTACCGAAGAGGGCTTGAATATACAAGTTAGGACAGATGATGAAGATATGCTTACATTTTATGTATACTCAATTTATGAAAAAGAGATGTCGCACGAGC
>CAZSKF010000023.1:2004-21754 GCA_964607405.1 uncultured Proteiniphilum sp.
GGGTAAAACTTATTGTTAAGGGTCATATAAGTGAAAGAGAAATAAAAAAAACTATTTAGGGATTATATTATTATCGATTATACTTATATGCTGTCATAAGACTAATTATAACAAGCAATTGAAGTTTGAAGTTAATCGTTTTTTAAGCAAAGAAGTAGTGGAGTTTAATTATATAGTGCTTATTCCAGGTTCAGGTTGTACCGGATGCATTTCGAGTGCAGAAAGATACTTTATTGAAAATGTCAACAATGCTAAAATAAAGTTTATTTTCACTATGATAACATCAAGGAAAGAACTTGAATTGAGATTAGGAAAAGAAAATTCTTTGAAAGAAAATGTTTACTTTGATATTTCAAATCAATTTTACTTAAGTGGCTATGAGGAAAAAATATATCCTTATATTATGACGTTATCAAATAATAGAGTTACTTTAATTAATAAACTAGGCTAGATAGGCTAAGAAGTGATGTAGTTTAAGATGAAAAACTTGTCCGCTCTGTTTGCTTTGGCCTTGTTGGCAACCACAGCAGTTGGAGTTGCAGAAAGCAGAAAAAGTGAAGTCGCCTTGAGTGATTTGGCAATGGCGAATATTGAAGCGTTAGCACAAAGCGAAGATGATTATCCAGAGTTCTGGGAAAACTGCAAAGGATCATGGGATGCAGTTAAATGTGTATGTGGAAATAGAGCTTTTACTTATGCAGAAGCAGTTAAAAGTCCATGTCGCACTGAGTCAATGGAGCGATAATTAAAGTCAAAAAAAGGTGGTTTAAAGACTACTAATGCTGAATTTCACTAGTTTTTTAGCCACCTTTTGATAAATAAACATAAGATGAAAGATTATTATAAATTATTATTAGCTATTTTACTTCTAACTTCATGTGTAAATAAGCAGAAAGAAATGGCAATTAGTGTAACTTCTAATTTTGAAGTTTTAAATGATGATATATTAACAAGATTCCCTGGGGGTATTTATCTGCTAACTGAAAGTGTAGTTTGGTTTGATCCATTTACGTCAACTCAATTTCTGCATTCACTAGACAAAGATAATGGAGTAGAGATGTATTCATTTGGTGATATAGGACAAGGTCCCAATGAATTTGTAAGTCCTATGGTAAATAATGTTGTATGGGATGATTGCTTATACGTATATGATGCAAATGGAAACTCTAATGGATACTTTTCTATTGAGAGATTAAAAGAAAGTGATAATGCTTTTGTTAAACCCTCTCCTGAAGACTCTGTTATTAGATCTTTAGGATATAATACCCGATTAGAAAATGAACTATACCTTGGAATTAATAGGGATAATGTCGTTGCTCCTTACAAACTATATTATGATGGCAAGGAGATTGATTTTGGAGAGTTCTTGTTACCAAATGAAAGGAAACATTCTAATGTCATTATTTTATATAATCCAGTAAAGAAGCTCTTAGTAACAGCAGGAACCGCTGTAGAGTATTTCGGTTGTTATAAAAAAGGAGAAGATAACTTTAGTCTCATTTGGGAAAACAGAGAAAACTATAAATATGACATATATGATGGGCGTGTTGTTTTTGAACAATCCAGAAGAGGTGTTTATGGTATGGCTATCACCAAAGATTTTATTGTGACAATACAACGAGATTATGAACATGATTCTACTGACGAGTCCAAGGTGGGACAGGATATAAGTAAGCTTCCTAAAACTCTTTTTGTGTATGATTATAATGGTAATTTATTAAAGAAAATAGATTACAATGTTCCAATCGGAAGAATTGCTGGTGAGATTGATACAAACACTATATATGCTATTTATGCTGACCCGGACTTTAAACTTGGGAAAAGCTTAATCAATTACTGAGCTTTTTAAAAAACAATTCATATATTTGTGTAATATTTAATGACAATACACATTCTATACTAAAATATCAACACACTATGAAGCATTACAACTACCTATTTATATTGACATGTAGCCTATTTATTATAGGATGCGGCTCATCAAAAAAGGAGGATAATAACCAGACCGTTCAGCAGTTGCTGCCCGACGCTCCGGCTGAAGTTACAACCATTACGCTGCAAACAGGTGATTTTGAGCATGAGCTGACAGGCAATGGCAAGATATCGGCACAGACCGTTGCCGAAGTAAGATTTCAAACCAGTGAAATGATTACAAAGATTTATGTGAAAAACGGTGACAGAGTTGCTAAAGGGCAACCCATTGCCGAACTTGACACTTATGCCTTGAGGATGCGACTAGAGCAGGCTAAGGATGCCTTGGAGCGCAGCAAATTGGAGATGCAGGATGTGCTGATTGGGCAGGGATATAGCTTGGATAAAATAAATGAGGTTCCCGACAATATTAGGGAGCTTGCGGGTGTGAAGAGTGGCTTTAACAATGCTCAAACACAATTTGATTTGGCTGAGCATGATTTGAAACAAGCTAGGCTGATTGCACCAATAAGCGGCAAGATTGCTAATTTGTTTGCAAAGGCCAATACACTGCCCAAAACATCGGAGGCATTTTGCAATATTATAGATACACAAAATCTGGAGGTGGCATTTACAGTGCTCGAAAATGAATTGGGATTTATAAGTAATGGTGACAAGGTGACGGTTACGCCCTTTTCGATGCCGGATGTGCAGGTGCAGGGACGTGTGTCAGAGATTAATCCGTGGGTGAATGAAAACGGAATGGTAAATATAAAAGCATCGGTGGCATATCACGACAGATTAGTGGAAGGCATGAATGTGCGTGTAAGTGCATTTAGAACTGCCGGCAAACAGTGGGTAGTGCCAAAATCGGCCGTAGTATTGCGCACGGGCAAGCAGGTTGTATTTACCATTGTTGACGGCAGAGCCATCTGGAACTATGTGGATACGGGATTGGAAAATGCTACTCAATATACAATCACGGGCGAAACACTCAAAGAGGGTGATCAGATAATTGCAACCGGAAACATCAATCTGGCGCATGAATCGCCCGTAAGAGTCATTACGGAAGAGGAGGATAACTAACCAACAATAAGTCTAAATAATATGATTAAATACCTTCTGCAACGTCCCATAGCTGTACTGATGGTTTTTCTTGCCTGTGTGATTATTGGCACCATCACATATACCACGCTGCCGGTGTCGCTGCTACCCGATATAGCCATTCCCGAGATAACGGTTCAGATAACGGGCGACAATATGTCGGCGCGCGAACTAGAAAACACGGTGGTGAAGCCCATTCGCCGCCAGTTGATGCAAACGGGAAAATTGCGCGACATACACAGTGAGGCGCGTGACGGTTCGGCCATTATACGTCTTAAGTTTGATTACGGAACCAATACCGATCTGGCATTTATAGAAGTAAACGAAAAGGTGGACGCATCGATGAATAGTCTGCCGCGTGATTTCAGCCGCCCGCGTGTGATAAAAGCCAGTGCTACCGATATTCCGGTGTTTTATCTGAATCTTACGCTAAAGGATGACAAGGTGTATGACCAGACGGACGAACAAAAGTTTTTGGACTTATCTGACTTTGCCGATAATATTGTGAAGCGCCGCATTGAGCAACTACCCGAAGTGGCTATGGCAGATATGACGGGGCTGATGTTTAGACATCTGCAAATAGTGCCCGACATGAATATGCTGGAGTCGGCATCCATCAGCTTGAAAGATATTGAGAATGTGCTTGCGGCAAATAATATAGAGCCGGGAAGCATGACCGTAAGAGACGGATATTATGAATACAGCATCAAATTTTCGTCGCTGCTACGCACAACAGACGATGTGCGCAACATATATCTCAGAAAGAATGACCGCATATTTCAGTTGAAAGACCTTGCCAAAATTGAAGTTGTGCGGCAGCCCGAGAGCGGTATGTCGCTTATCAACGGAAAGCGAGCCATTACTCTTGGGGTGATAAAACAGGCTGATGAAACAATGTCGAAATTAAAAAAATCGCTCAACACCACCCTATCTGATTTGGAAAAGACATATCCCGATGTTGAATTTACAGTCAACCGCAATCAAACCGAGCTGCTTGATTATACTATTGCAAACCTGAGGGAGAATCTCACTTTGGGATTTTTGCTGGTTTTCATCATCGCCCTGTTGTTTTTGGGTGATGCCAAGTCACCCGTTATTATTGGGCTCAGCCTTATAACGGCACTGATGACCACGTTTATTTTCTTCTACCTTTTTGGGCAGTCGCTCAATATAATCACCCTGTCTGGTTTGATACTTGCCGTGGGTATGATGATAGATAGTGCCATTATTGTAACCGACATCATTGCCCAATATCGAATGCAGGGCTATTCGCTGGAGGAGTCGTGCATAAGAGGAACCAATGAGGTGGTAACCCCGGTATTAAGTTCCACACTGACAACCATAGCGGTATTTGTTCCGCTGGTGTTTATGAGTGGTATTGCGGGTGCTATTTTCTTTTCACAGGCATTTGCGGTGAGTATTGGACTGCTTGCATCATATTTCACAGGGATTATATTATTGCCCGTGCTATATAAGTTGGTTTATGGCATAAACTTCCGTTCCAACAAGCTAAGCAGCTTCTTTGGGCGCACACAGCAGGTTGCCGACAAGTGGGCATTTGGCTGGTACGACAGGTGGAGTGATTTTATATTCCGTCACAAGACCGTTGCTTTTATAGGAGTGGTGCTTTCAATTCCCTTTTGTGTACTTATGTTCAAGACAATGCCCAAATCGTCGATGCCTCAAATAGATCAGGCCGAAACGCTGGTCATGGTGGAGTGGAATGAGAATATACACGTAGATGAAAACCGTGAGCGTATATACAAACTGATGCAAACAAGCGATGAGTTTACCAGTGAACATGCAGGCTATGCCGGCCACAGACAGTATCTGCTGGATAAAGAGAACGACCTTACACCATCGGAGGCGCAACTCTATTTTCGTGCCGACAAGCCTGCGGATATTGACAAACTGAAAAAGCATATTGACAACTGGGTAAAACAAAATTATCCTCAGGCGGTGGTTACTTTCTCTCCTCCCGAAAATGTATTTGAGAAGATATTTGATACCTCTGAGGCGGAGGTTGTTGCACAGATATATCCTACCAACAGGGAGAAGGTGCCTGCATCGGCCGATATACGCATGCTGGAACAAAACATGCTGGCAGCTACGGGCATGGAGGCTGAGGGGATTGCTTTTGAGCAGCAATATGTGATTAATATTGACAGAGAAAAACTTCTGCTTTATGGCGTTGACTATAATGAGATTTATGGTGCTTTGCGAACTGCTTTTCGTGAAAATCAGATTGCACTGCTGCGCTCTTATCAGCAATATTTGCCCATATCACTTGCAGGCAAGCAGCAGTCAGTAAATCAGGTGCTGAGCCAAACAATGATTAACACCATGGGCAGGACAAACACTCCCGAAACAATGGTTCCGTTAAGATCATTTGTGGAGGTGCATCGAGGTGAGGATATAAAAACTATAGTTGCCGGAAAAAATGGCGAATACATTCCCATGAGTTACCACGAGGTGGCACATCCCGAAAAGCTGATTCAGAATGCGGAGTCGTACATTAAAAAAGGAAATGACTGGGAGGCTGTCTTCACGGGTAGTTTCTTTTCTAACCAAAAGATGCTTGGTGAACTGGTGGTGGTGCTTATTGTCTCTATCCTGCTGATGTATTTCATATTATCATCTCAGTTCGAGAGCTTTATGCAACCACTTATTGTACTGATAGAGATTCCCATCGACTTTGCTTTTGCGCTGGTGGTGCTGTGGGCTACGGGACACACGCTCAATCTGATGAGTGCTATCGGGATGATTGTTTCCAGTGGTGTGATAATCAACGATAGTATCCTGAAACTGGATATGATTAATGAGATGCGAAAGCAGGGTGTGCCGCTTTTGGAAGCAATACACTCAGCCGGCGTGAAGCGCTTGAGGGCTATTATTATGACTTCGCTCACAACAATATTTGCCATGGTGCCTCTGCTGTTTTCGTTCGACTTTGGTTCGGAACTGCAAAAGCCTCTGGCTATTGGTATGATATCAACCATGATAGTGGGAACGTTAGTGAGTCTCTACATTGTTCCGCTGGTGTATTGGGCTATTTACAGAAATAAATGAAAAAGCATATGAAACGAATATATTTAATAATAATATTATTGGCTGTTGCGGCGTTGGCTACACTAAAGGTGTCGGCTCAGCCTGCCAAAAGCATAACCCTTGATTTATCCAAAACTGTGCAATTGGCAAACGATAGTTCTTTGTCGGCTTTCAGGGCTAAGAATATGTATATGGCCAGTTATTGGGAATATCGCTCTTTTAAGGCAGACAGATTGCCTTCGCTCACTCTGTATATGACGCCTATTAGCTATAATAGAGATTTTACCCGTCGCTATGATTCGGAGCAGGATATTGATATATATCGCAGACAGCAGTCGCTATATTCATATGGCAACCTGACAGCACAGCAAAACCTGGATATTACAGGCGGAACCTTCTTTGTGGATACCGAGCTGGGATATATTCACAACACGGGAGCACTAAAGAGCAGTCAGTTCAACAGCGTGCCTATCCGTGTGGGGTATCGCCAAAGTTTGCTTGGCTATAACCGCTTTAGGTGGGAAAAAAGAATAGAGCCTATCAAGTTTGAAAAAGCACAAAAGGAGCTGATAGCACAATTGGAGGAAACAGCTGAGAATGCCACAGGATACTTTTTTGATTTGGCTATGGCACAAGCTGAGATGGAGCTGGCTGTAGAGAATAATGAAAACACGGAACGTTTATATAAGATTGGCGAAGAGAAGCACAAAATTGCATCTATTGGTCAGGCAGACCTCTTTACCTTGAAACTGGATATGGTGAATGCGCAAAATGCACTACAAAATGCCGATATCAATCTCAAGCGGGCAACTTTTGCTCTTGCTGCTTTCCTTAATCTGGATAAGAGCACAAAGATAGATATTGAACTTCCTGCATATCCTGACGATATGGTGATACATGTGGATGATGCTTTGATGTATGCCAAGCAGAATAATCCCCGATATTTAACCTCAAAACAGCAGATATTGGAGTCGCAACAGCAATTGGACAAAACAAGAAGAGAGTCGATGTTTAATGCCGGGTTTAGTGCCAGTGTGGGATTTAACCAAGTGGCAGAATCTTTTCGCAATGTGTATCGCAATCCTTTGCAGCAGGATATTGTTTCGCTCACGCTGTCTGTTCCGCTGGTGGACTGGGGTGTGCGCAAAGGGCGATATAATATGGCAAAGAACAATCTGAATATTGTGCAACTAACCGCTCAGCAAAATGAAACAAGCCTTGAGGAGGATGTTATCATGACGGTTGGCGACTTTTCGGTGCAGCAGCACATGATACGCAGTGCGGCAGAGGCTGTGGAGCTGGCACGTGTGGCTTATGAGCAAACGCAGGAGCGTTTCATCATTGGCAAGGCGGATATTAACAGCCTTACCCTTTCCACAAACCGCCGTCAGCAGGCACAGCGCAATTATATTGCGGCTCTGAAGAGTTATTGGCAGAGTTATTTTAAGATACGTCGTCTCACATTATTTGATTTTGAAATGAACAAATCAATTGACGTGGAGGATATGGAATGGTAAACAAGAAGAACAGCATATCATCCTTCACCATAATTGTTGCATTTTTGAGTGTGGCTCTGATGGGTGCGGCACTGATTCCGTTGCTGCCAGTGAAGCTTGCACCATCGCGCACGCTGCCGGGGCTGACGGTCAACTTCTCGATGCCGGGAAACTCGGCACGTATCGTAGAGATGGAGGCTACTTCCAAACTGGAGTCGATGCTGGCAAGAATAAAAGGGGTTAGAAACATACATTCTACATCGGGAAACGGATGGGGAAACATCACCCTGGAACTGGACAAGCACACACCGATTGACGTTGCCCGCTTTGAAGCTTCGACCATCATCAGGCAAACGTGGGGCGACTTGCCGAGGGAGGTCACATACCCCTATATAACAGTACGGCGACCCGACGAAAACGCCTCGCGACCGTTTATGACTTTTACGGTCAACTCGGCAGCAATGCCCATAGTGATACAAAACTATACCGAAAACAATATTAAGCAACGACTTAATGACATTCCCGGCATTTATAAAATAGAGGTGAGGGGTGCAACACCCATGGAGTGGCAACTGACATACGACAATGATCAGCTGCAAACCTTGGGCATTACCACTAATGATATTCGAAATGCCATATCCACATATTATAGTTCCGACTTTTTGGGAATGGCACAAACGCAGGAGGAAGACAAGGCTCCATCGTGGATGCGCATCATGCTGATGTCGGGCGGTGAAGGCAAGACCTTCAACGCAGGCGATATCCATATCAAAAACAGGGATGGAACTCTCATAAGGCTGGATCAGCTGGTGAAGGTGGTGCACAACGAACAACAGCCACAAAGCCATTATCGCATCAACGGGCTCAATTCGATATACCTTTCACTAACGGCCGAAGAGAGTGCCAATCAGCTTCGCCTGAGCAATCAGGTGCACGAGGCTATGCGTGAGATAAGGCAGACACTTCCCACGGGGTATGAGGTGCACAACAGCTATGATGCCACAGAGTATATAAATGCAGAGCTAAACAAAATATATCTGCGAAGTGGGTTGACGGTGATTATTCTCCTGCTTTTTGTATTGCTCATTACACGCAATGTGCGCTATCTGTTTTTAATTGCTGTTACTCTATCTGTCAATCTTGCCATTGCTGTGATACTCTATTACATGCTGGGGCTGGAGATACAATTATACTCCCTTGCCGGTATCACCATTTCACTGAGCTTGATTATTGACAACACCATCATAATGACCGACCATATTATGCACCGAAAAAACAGGAATGCTTTTATGCCTATTCTTGCGGCTACGATGACCACGGTGGGTGCTTTGTCGATTATATTCTTTTTGGATGAGAAAATAAGACTCAATCTGCAGGACTTTGCAGCAGTGGTGATGATAAACCTGAGCGTTTCGTTGGCAGTGGCACTATTTTTTGTGCCTGCAATGGTTGACAAGATTAAGCTAACGAAAAGAAAACCAATGAAGAGACGGGGATTGTTGCGAAAAATACCATTCCGGCCAAGGCGAATAACAATCTATTTCAATCGCTTTTATGAGTGGATGATACGTATATTTTCACGTCGCAAGTGGATTCCCTTTACAGTAGTTGTACTACTGTTTGGATTGCCCGTTTTTATGATTCCCGATAAGATTGAGAAGGACACTAAGTTTGCCAAACAGTACAACAAGGTGTTTGATAATTCAAAATACAAAGAGAAGGTGAAACCTGTGGTTAACAAGGCTCTGGGTGGAACACTGCGCCTGTTTGTAGAGAAAGTATTTCAGGGTAGCTATTTTACTCGCAGCGAAGAGGTGGTGCTCACCATCACAGCATCCATGCCCAACGGTACCACCCTTCCCCAGATGAATGATTTGGTGGAGAAAATGGAACGCCACTTGAGCGGATTTCCCGAAATAAGACAGTTTCAGACCAATATACCCAATCCCAGACGCGCTTCTATTCAGGTGTTTTTCACCAAAGAGGCAGAGAAAAGTGGTTTTCCGTATCAACTCAAAAGCAACGTAATCAGTAAGGCTGTTGTGCTGGGTGGTGGCAGCTGGGGAGTTTATGGATTGCAGGACCAGGGATTTAGCAATGATGTGTCTGAATTTGCAGGCAACTACCGTGTGAAGCTATATGGATACAATTATGATGAGCTTTATGCATGGGCTGATACGCTTAAGAACAGATTATTGAACTACAGAAGGATAAAGGAGGTGAATATCAACTCTGACTTTTCGTGGTATAAGGATGACTATAGGGAGTTTTCATTTAATCTGGATAAGAGAAGACTGGCGTCTATGGGATTGCTGCCGGGCGAACTGTTTGCTTCGCTCAATCCTATATTTGCAAAGGACTTGTGGGCAGGGACTACCACTGCAGGGGGTGAACTGGAAAATATCATGCTGACAAGCAGACAGAGCAATGATTATGACATATGGGCACTTCAGTATTTATCGCAAACTATAGGCAATAAGAGCTATAAGCTGGATGAGTTGGCACAGATTACCAAGGAGCAGGCTCCACCTCAAGTGGCTAAAGAGAACCAGCAATATCGCCTTGCCTTGCAGTTTGACTACATTGGTGCCAACACTCAAGGCACGAAAGTGCTGAAGCGGGAAGTAGAGGAATTAAACGAAATTTTGCCTATGGGCTACACTGCACATGAAGAGAGCAACTATTGGGGATGGGGCAAGAAGGACAACAAACAATATTGGCTGATAGGGCTGCTTATTGTTATAATTTTCTTTACCACCTCTGTGCTGTTCAACTCCATCAGACAGCCTCTGGCTGTTATTTTTGTTATTCCGGTTTCGTTTATTGGTGTGTTTCTCACTTTCTATTGGTTCAAACTCAATTTTGACCAGGGTGGTTTTGCATCTTTTATTCTGCTGTCGGGCATAACTGTGAATGCCAGTATCTATATAATGAATGATTTTAATATGATTAGACGCACACGTCCGGGGCTCTCTGTGATGAAAGCCTACATCAAAGCGTGGAACTCAAAGATTATCCCTATTTTCCTGACGGTGATTTCTACCATGCTGGGCTTTATCCCATTTATGGTGGGAACGGCAAAGGAATCGTTCTGGTTTCCGCTTGCGGCAGGCACTATCGGGGGACTTGCCATGTCGATAATTGGTATTTGGGTGTTTTTGCCGTTGATGATTCCATCTATTTATCCATCAAAATTATCAAAGAGCCGCCAGCGATAAACAAACCACCAAGTAATACACGCGAGCTAAAGGGCTCTTTAAGGAAAAGCGAGCAGGACACATAATTGTATCAAGCTCGCTTTATTATAATATATATCGTTTAAACAAATAATTGTTTTAGCTCTTCTTGCCATCGTATCCCCACTTGAGATAGATGCTACCCCATGAGAAGCCTGCCCCAAATGCTGTGAGAATGATGTTGTCGCCTTTCTTTAATCTATCTTCCCACTCCCAAAGGCAAAGTGGAATAGTTCCGGCACTGGTATTGCCATATTTTTGGATGTTTACCATCACCTTTTCAGGATCTACGCCTGCACGTGAAACGGCTGCATCAATGATGCGCACGTTGGCCTGGTGTGGTACAAACCAATCAACATCATCACCCGAAAGATTATTACGTTCCATAATCTCTTTTGATACTTGTGACATATTGGTTACAGCGTATTTATATACGGTTTGTCCTTCTTGATAAACGGTGTGCTCATTATTGGCAACCGATTCGGCACTTGCTGGAAATTTACTTCCGCCGGCCTTCATTTGCAAAGGACCATACCCCACTCCATCAGAACGAATGATGGCATCTCTGATACCAAACTCCTCTTCGGTGGGCTCAATCATAACAGCACCACAGGCATCACCAAACAGAGGACATGTAGTGCGGTCGGTATAGTTAGTTACCGATGACATTTTGTCGCCGGCCAAAAGAATAATCTTTTTGTAATTTCCCGATTTAATAAAGTTGTTTACAACTTCAAGCCCATAAATAAAGCCTGAACAAGCTACTTCCATATCGAAGCAGAAGGCGTTTTTAATTCCGCAACTTTCTGCCACAATAGAAGCAGAAGATGGGAAGGGATGATCGGGGGTGGTAGTAGCAAACACAACACCATCAACCTCTTCGGGTTTTGTGTTGGTTTTTTCTAGAAGTTCTTTTACTGCCTGGATTCCCAAAACAGAGATTCCTTGTTCTTCGCCCTTAAGTATGCGTCTTTCTTTGATACCAACGCGCGACATGATCCACTCGTCGGTGGTATCAACCATTTTTGATAACTCTTCGTTAGTCAGTATGTAATCAGGTATTCCAGCTGCGATTCCTGTGATTACTGCATTAATTTTTTTTGACATAAAATGTTGTATAAAAAAACCCTGAAAAAAACATTAGATTTTCAGGGTTATATGTGAAACAAAGGAATATTATAGAGCAGTAGCATCAACATCGATAGCTAATTTACCTCTATAGTGTCCACATTCGCCACACACTGTGTGATAGATGTGCCAAGCTCCACAGTTTGAGCAAACTGCCAGTGTTGGCATTTTTGCGTGGTCATGAGCTCTTCTTTTTCCTTGTCTTGCAGACGATTGTCTTCTTTTTGGAGTTGCCATTTTTATTTATCTTTTTAACGGTTTATATTTAGTTTTCATCAAAGCTTAAGTCTCTTAAGCCATCCCATCTTGGGTCTATATTTTCAGACGAATCATCATCAACTGCAAAGTCGGAATCATCATCGATTAAATCATCTTCTGCCTCATCTTTGCTTACGGCCTGATGCTTACGCAGCTTATTGCTCATAAACTTGTTGCATTTGCCGGGCTCGTGTGAGTGCTTAATTGGAATGCTAAGGGCTACAAATTCGTAGAGAAACCAAGCAATATTAATTTCTCCTTCGTCGCGAGGGATTGTAACTACTTCGTCACTCTCTTCAGAGTATTCTTCGCCTAGCTTCACCACCAGTCGGTTGGTACTTTCGACGGGTTGTTGCATTTCATCCAAACAGCGATTGCAAGGTATCTGAACAACACCCTCAAGATTGATAGTGAAATCATATGTAGAGGAGGTAACTACAAGATCTATAGTCACCTTCACATCACCCTTTCTGACCTCATCACCGTCTATATCCTGAAAGAATTTTCTGTCCAGGTCAAACTCATAAGTATGTTTGCCTTGCGACAGACCAAGCAATTTGATATTGTATATACTGAACTTTGCCACTTTTAACAAAAAAATTAAGCGGTGCAAAGATAATAATATTTTCTTTACACCGCTAAGAATTGTATCAATTATTTGTCTTAACTCTTGTATTTCTCGGCGTTGCTAAGAACAATCTCCTGCATTTTGTCGAAGTTTTCTTCTAAACTTTGCAATAGTTTGAACTGCGCCTTAGAGCGTACAAGGTTGTGATTGCCATAAGCTATCTTGTAGTAGGTGTCACCATCGATATAATCGGTAAGGAATCTCACCGTTTGCATATAGGTCAATAATTTTGCTCCAAATGCAAGGTTTTCGATTTCAACATCTGTAAGGAATGAAGCTGCATTTTCAAGATATCCTTTTGTATATCCTTCAAATATATCTAAGTCAACTTCCACATTGTCTAGGTTTTGATCGTCTTCGGCACCTTTATTTGCACCTGTGCGGATGAAGTCGCCAAAATCAGATAATACAAATCCTGGCATCACTGTGTCTAAGTCAACTACACAAAGTACATTTCCTTCTTTGTCGAAAAGAATATTGTTTACCTTAGTATCGCAGTGGTTGGTTCTTTTCACCAATTTTCCTTCGCGATGCATTCTTTCTGCTTTGCACATTTCGTCGGCACGGGCTTCAAGCTCTTTCACAAGTTCGTTAACCTCAAACAAGCGTCCTGATTTATTAACTCTAACTGACTCTCTGAAAGTGTCTAGACGAGATTCTATATTATGGAAGTTAGGGATAGTTTCGAACAAAGGACCATTTGGCAAATCAGCCAATGTTTTTTGGAAATCTCCAAAAGCTTTACCTGCACGGTATGCCAATTCTGGATTTATCTCTTCGTAGCTCATGCTGTCTTTGATAAAGTCCATCATTCTCCAATAGTTTCCATCCTCATCTTGATAGTATAGTTTACCTTCGTGAGTAGGAACCAATGTTAGCACTTTGCGATCCACATCTTCCACTTGTGCTTCAACAAGCTTTTGACGGATGTGAGTTGTCACTCTCATTATATTATTTTGAAGCTCAGCTACATTTTTGAAAATCTCATGATTTACTCTTTGCAAAACGTACTCTTTGCCATCAACTGCCACTTTGAAAGAGTCGTTGATATGACCTTTTCCCAATGGTTTTACATCAGCACTGTCAGCCTTGTCAACAAATTGGGCTACAATGTTTTTTAATTTATTAATTTCTTGCATAATACAGATTATATGTTGTTTACAATTTTATTTATTCAAACTCTAGCAATCCAAAGAATTGCGGAACATGGAAATTTGGTTTGGGCAAGTCAATAGCATTCCAGCTTATGAAATGTGTGTTTGGCGTTTCGTCGCCACATTTATAAAAGTTAGCTCTGATTTTTTGACCCTCCAAGGACTCTGAAGCTGAAAAGCCCATAGCCTCTTTTGGAATCTCAAGCAGCATAGTCCAATCACAAACCTGAACTCCATTTTCGAAACGCTGTTGTATGGTTGAATATCGACCAACCGACTCCATCACCTCTGAAGACATTCTGTCTGAATCTTCTCTTGTTTTATGGTTTGCGGCAAGCAAAACACCCAGAATATTACACTCAAAGTTACGATAAGCCGCTTCGCCATCGCGCTGCATAAAAAACTCAACACAGCTATCTTCCCACACCGATCCAAAATCATTTGTATTGGCAGCTCTCACCTCTTCGCCTGTGATTTCATAATACAGATATAATTTATCTCCATCATGAGCAGCTCTCACTGTTACGGGCATGTTGTATGGAAATTCTTCTTTCCAGTTTACCTGATTAATTTCTGCAAAAGCAGCAGCCTCCTGCATTAGTCTTATCTTAGCAAAAGATGTTTCACATTGTGAAATTGGCTGATTTGGGACAACAAGTTTTTTCATTTTATTATCTCTTTTTTTTGCTTATCGTAATACATGATCTTTTTTTTGGGAACACATATATATCTGGATAAGTGTGATTTTTCCCCAAAAGTATCTGTTTTTATCGAAATGCACAAACAAACGATGGTTAATATTTTTTGTTTTTGCGGGGTTTTATGGTTTTATTTATAAATAAACCGTGCTGTGTGCGCCACAGAAGCGCATCCATTTGTATGTTTTATAAATTAAAGAGTATGTATCGTTTTTATACAAAGACGCAGACATAAACTCCATATTGATACATTATTCCAATACTTATGACAATATGCAATGAAAATGTGGAGGTTGGATAAAAATGAGCGGATACAAGGCAATGTTAATGTACGACGTATTATTACAAATTACACTTCACCACTCTAATGACCACCACAAAATAAAAATGACGATTATATTAAAAAAAGGCATAAAAAAACACCATTCGAACAGCAATTAAATACCCTTTGAATGGTGTTTTAAGTTATATGATATACTCTTAAGATAAACCGTGATCTATGACAAATTTGCCAATAGGAACTTACGTATATCGTTTACTTCAACAGATCTTCGTTGTGCATAATCTTCAAGCTGACTCTCATCAATAGGCCCAATGACAAAATACTTAGACTGAGGATTGGCAAAGATAAATCCGCTAACTGATGCCGTAGGAATCATCATACCATTTTCTGTTAATTCTACATCTATATCTTTTAGATGAAGTATATCATCAAGAACGAAGCTTATAGTTTGATCAGGAATAGAAGGATAACCCACGGCAGGACGAATACCTTGATATTTGGTAGCAAGCATCCCGGCTACATCAAAATCCTCATCTGCGGCAAAACCCCAATATTCTTTTCTAACCTTATAGTGCAACCACTCTGTGCCTGCTTCAGCCAATCGTTCCAGTAATATTTTCATCAGAAAGGCCATATATTCATCACCTTCGTTCTCAAATTCTTTTAGCAACTCACCACCATCACTAGATGTGACAGCAAATGGTGCCAAATAGTCTTTTATGCCTAATGACTGTGGTGCAACAAAATCGCTAAGACACATATACTCATTCTTCGCATTCTCTTTTTGCTGTCTGAGCAGGGGTACCCTTATGTTATTTATAACCAAATCGTCACCATCGGCATAGGCGTCATAAATAGCAAAAACTGCATTTATCTTACTACTCTCTGTTTCTATTATTCTGTTTAATAGATTAATTGCGTCATCATACAGCTTTATTGCCTCTTTAGCTTTGTCTTGCTCTTCAGCTCTAAATCGTGCTATCCAATTGGAGCGACTAGTCTCATCTGTTGGAGTCTCATTGATGGTTCCAAACTTGGCTGAAAGGTTCCATCCATGAAAGAAAAATTTCCAGTCTATAAACGGCAGAACATCCTTGGCAGGTATATTTTTAATAACCTTTCGACCTTTGAAGTTAGGTGTTATCTCTTGAAACTGCGACCAATCTATTACATAAGGATTGCTTCGAGCCTCATTTAACGACACAAAATCTATTTTTTTATCTATCATATTCTCGCGCAATTCAGCATACTCTTGTGCTGTTTTGGCTATGAACTCATCTTTGACAGCAGGGTTAAGCAAATTTGCAACTACTCCTGGGCTTTGAGAAGCATCTTTGACATACACCACAGGTCCTCTAGTATATTTAGGCTCTATTTTGATGGCTGTGTGAAGCTTGGACGTGGTGGCACCTCCAATCATAAGTGGCAGCGAAAAACCACCCTCTTCGAGAGCTTGCGCCACACCGGCCATCTCCTCCAGCGAAGGGGTGATGAGACCACTAAGGCCTACAATATCGGGCTTCTCGGTACGAATTGTTTCGAGTATTTTTTCGGTAGGTGTCATCACACCTAGGTCGATAATTTCATAATTGTTGCACGACAAGATTATAGATACAATATTTTTGCCAATATCATGAACGTCTCCTTTTACAGTTGCCACAACTATTTTACCCGCTTTGCTAGCTCCTGCAGAAGCCTTCTCGGCTTCGAGAACCGGCTGAAGTATTGCTACTGCCTTTTTCATTGTGCGGGCTGCCTTTACAACTTGTGGCAAAAACATCTTGCCCGAGCCAAACAAGTCGCCTACCACATTCATTCCGGCCATCAATGGCTTGTCGATAATATCAACAGCTGTGGGATAAGCTTGTAATGCTTCAGCAATATCCTCATCCATATAATCGCCAATACCTTTTACCAATGCATGACTAAGGCGCTCATCAAGCGGCAGCGAACGCCACTCTTGCACCTTCTCTTTTGCCTCATCCGCATTGCCTTCATTTTTGAGGCTTTGCGCATAATCCATCATTCGCTCTGTAGCATCATCGCGACGATTGAGTATTATATCTTCGGCAAGTTCTTTTACATCGGCGGGGATGTCTTCGTATATTAGTGACTCGGCAGCATTTACGATTCCCATATCCATGCCCTCTTTGATGGCACGATAAAGGAATATAGAGTGCATCACTTCACGCACATAATTGTTGCCGCGAAATGAGAATGACAAGTTGCTAACACCACCACTGATTTTGGCACCTGGTAGGTTTTTCTTTATCCACTTTATGGTTTCTATAAAATCGATTGCATAATTTTTGTGCTCTTCGATGCCTGTGGCAATTGCAAGAATATTAGGGTCGAAAATAATATCCTGTGGATTAAAACCTATGCTTACAAGAATATTGTAGGCACGTTCGCAAATTTCGATACGACGCTGGTAGGTATCCGCCTGCCCTGTTTCGTCAAAAGCCATAACAACTACAGCAGCTCCGTAATTCATGATAGCCTGAGCCTGTTCTATAAATTCGGCTTCACCATTTTTGAGAGAGATGGAATTGACAATACATTTTCCTTGCACACACTTAAGACCTGCTTCAATAACTTCCCATTTAGATGAGTCGATCATTACGGGAACTCTAGAAATATCGGGATCGGAAGCCAGAAGATTGAGGAAGTTGGTCATCTCTACCACTCCATCAAGTAGTCCGTCGTCCATATTTATATCTATGATTTGCGCACCATCTTCTACCTGCTGGTGGGCTATCTGAAGTGCCTCTTCATATTTTTTCTCTTTGATAAGTCGCAAAAATCGACGAGAACCTGCCACGTTGCATCGCTCTCCAATGTTCACAAAGTTCATATTGGGTGTTAGAGCAAACTCCTCTAGGCCCGAAAGGCGGAGAATATCATCAGGCTTACTTGGCATAGTAGGCTTTACGTCCTTTACCATTTCGGTGTAGAGTGCAATATGATCGGGCGTGGTGCCACAACAACCTCCAATGATATTAACCAAACCCTCGTCTATATATTCCTGAACCTGGCTTGCCATTTTTTGGGGTGTCTCATCATATTCTCCCAACTGATTAGGCAATCCTGCGTTGGGGTATGCACTGGTGTAGAAGGGCGATATTTTTTTGAGCTCTTTCATGTATGGCTTCATATCGGAAGCACCAAATGAACAGTTGAGACCAATAACCAAAGGATTGGCATGACGAACGGAAGTGAGAAACGCCTCTAGGGTTTGACCGGATAGGGTTCTTCCGGCTTTGTCTGTTATGGTAACAGACAGAATGATTGGTACATCTTTGCCAGTCTCTTTTATCACCTCTTCTGCCGCAAATATTGCTGCTTTAGCATTCAACGTATCGAAAATTGTTTCGATAAGAAGCAAGTCAACACCACCATCAACAAGTGCCTGAATCTGCTCTTTGTATGACAGTTTCATTTCGTCGAATGATACTGCACGATACATTGGGTTTTCAACATCGGGACTCATGGATGTGGTCTTGTTGGTGGGGCCCACTGCTCCTGCCACAAATCTGGGTTTGTGAGGAGTTTTGGCTGTGAACTCGTCAGCAGCACGGCGCGCTATACGAGCAGCCGAAAGGTTTATCTCTCTAACCTGCGATTGCATATCATAATCGGCCATTGAGATGCTGGTAGAATTGAAGGTGTTGGTTTCGATAATATCCGAACCTGCCTCCAAATACGAACGATGGATTTCTCCAATAACTTCGGGCTGTGTTATTGAAAGCAAATCGTTGTTGCCTTTCTGCGGCTTTGCCGCGTCAATAAACTGTTTGCCTCTAAACTCCTCTTCTGTGAGTTTATATCTTTGTATCATAGTTCCCATAGCACCATCAAGAATGAGGATGCGGGATTTTAGAATCTCTTCAATATTCATTATTTTGGGTTTTAAAAAATTGAATTCTATTCTTATATAGAAATAGGCTCAGGGCCTATAGTATTTATGTGATATTCACCGACTATGCGTTTTATGAGCCTGAGATAACCTAAGCAATAATTTGACAGTCTCTGCCGGTAAGTGTGAATGTAAGATTGTATTCTAACAAAAGCCTCTAAAAAATGTTTAATTACTTATTGTGAATAGCAATAAAATAAAAACAACGAGGCTTTGTTTGTATATAAGGGGATGGTTATTTTTTAAACATTCGATCCATAGAACGCTTGTCTTCTTTTTCTCTTAGTGACTGACGTTTATCGTGCGCTTTCTTTCCTTTTGCAACTGCTATAACCAGCTTTGCCAAGCCTCTATCATTGATAAATAGACGTGTGGGAACTATAGTAAATCCTGTCTCTTTGGTTAGGCGCACTATTTTTCGCATTTCAGTTCGGTTGAGCAGCAGTTTCCTGTCTCGTCTCACTGCGTGGTTATTATATGTACCGTAGAAATACTCAGTGATATGCATGTTTCTAACCCATAGTTCTCCGTTCTCAAACAAGCAGTAAGTATCAACAAGGCTGGCCTTGCCTAGTCTTATTGATTTTATTTCGGTTCCGGTGAGAACAATACCGGCTGTGAATGTTTCTACCAGTTCATAGTCAAATGTGGCACGTCTGTTTCGTATATTTATTGGAGCTTGTTTCATTGTTGTAATTTATATTTTAAATAGGTAGCTGTAGTGTTGTATCGTTATAAAACCGCAAAACGCAGCAAATAGTTCAAAATCAGTGGCAATAAGACAATAATAAGCAATGACACAAAAGAAAAGGCTATCCTTTTATCCTCATTAATGCCAAGAAATATCTTGCTTCCGGTTATTGTAAGATAAATGGACAGCAACGCAACAG
>CAZSKF010000024.1:0-21556 GCA_964607405.1 uncultured Proteiniphilum sp.
TATAAAACTAAACATAAGGCTAGTGAGCATTACAATAATAAAGGTTCGTTTTTTTTTCATCATTTTCATTGCAAATTTGTTCATTAATATTCATTTGCAAAAGTAGATTAAAAAGACAAGTCAAAACATAGGGTCAAGGGCATAGTATAGGTGAATTAACTTATCACCACAACACACATGACTAATATACAGCTAGTTGCACCAGGCAGCATATAGGCTCATGATACAGTTTTATATATTTACACCAACACCTCTCTTAAGAATAAAGCCATTTCGATTGACGAATCCTCAATTTTTAATTTCTTTCTGAGCTGATGACGATAGGTTTGCACAGTATTTACACTCAAGTCCAAAATAAAAGAAATATCTCTTATAGTCATTCCGGCATAAGTCAAAATAGCCATTTTGAAATCTGTTTGAGTAAGTTTGGGATAAGAGGTTTTTAGCTTTTCAGAAACACCAGGATTTATCTGATCAAAGGCAACCAAAATATTATACCAATGATCATGTTTGTTGTCTTGATAAACAATCTTATAAAATTCATTTATCAATTGAGCATTCGTCAGATTTCCATTATCATACCTCCCCAACAAGGCTGACTTTTTCACAACGTTCATTTTCCACAAGAGTAGTTCTCTCATAGTTTGTGTTTTCTCTGCCATTTCATGCTTGTGAGATTGCTGTAGCTCTACAGCAATATTCTTAAGAAACTCCGTTTGTTGCTGCACATGTATAAGTTTATTTTTTTGCTTTAAAAAGTGAAAACTAAGAAATCCACCACCTACTACTATCGCAAGTAGCAGAATGATAATCCACAACATAAAAAAACTCACCTGACGTTCAGTCTCATTCTTCATTCTCTCGTAATCGTACTTTGACTGAATTTCATAAACCGATTGCTTAAGATTTTCTTGTCTGATATCCTCCAAAATGCTTGCATATTTATTCTGATAATCAAAGGCATCATCATAATTACCCAGATTTTGTTCCCACCTGCTTAAATAATTATAAGCGCTAGCTTTTAAATAACTATCGTTTGTGTCCTGAATATGGTCCTTTAGCATATTAGTATAATATCGAGTAGAGTCCAACTGTTCCAAACCCGAATATATACCCGCAAAATTCAAATAATATCGAGCTAGTTGCGTGCTATCTCTATTTAACATATAGGATTGTCTCAGAAAAGTTTCAGAAGTTTTATACTCGCCCATTCTCTTATATATCACACTTAGGTTTTGAGCTAGCAAGCTTTGCAACATATCATCTCCGGTGTCTTTGGCAATCTGTATGCCTTTATTAAAATAAAAAAAGGCACTGTCAGGTTTTTCCAACAAAGCATACATTCTACCCATAGCTCCAAAACAGTGTGCTCTCTTTTCGTATAATTTATCAGGCGACTGATTATAGACACGCTCTGCTTTTACATAATTATCCAATGCTTGTTTATGAAGTCCTTGTCCTGTCAGAAGATCTCCGATATTATATAGCACAAGCCCCTTTAGCTTATCATCTTTGGCTTTTGACGCATACTGTTCGGCCTTTTTATAATAACTCATAGCATCTTCATACTCCTGTCGCTCGCGATATACGCAACCACCATAAAAATATGCAGAGGCAGTTTTACGAGTGTCTGTATTCTTATTTTCAAGATATTGAATTGCCTTAAAAATTAGAGTGTCTCCCGCCACAGAACGATAGGTTTTATGTTTCACTTGCACCTGTGCAACCAAAAACTCCATATACTGTCTCCGGCCTAAGCTTCTCTCAGGATAAAAGATAGAGTCTATTAGTGTCTTTGCAATATCAGGCTGCTCATCAACAATCAGCTGTGCATCACGAAGTATTTTCTTAGCTTCAGGTTGTGGGTTGCAACCTACCACTAATAACATCAGCAGCGCAATGATATGTAGTCTATATTCATTCATATTAGTTTGATTACATTAACAACAAAGGTAAACATAAAATATCCTATACAGCATCTTTCAAAATAAAATCCACAATATTTTTGTACTTTTGCCACATGGACAAAAGAATATTTCGCCTGGCAATACCCAATATCATCACCAACATCACAGTACCACTGCTTGGCATGATTGATATTGCAATAGCCGGCCACTTGGGCTCGCCCGTATATATTGGAGCAATAGCGCTTGGCGCCACCATATTCAATATGATATACTGGAACTTTGGGTTTATAAGAATGAGCACAAGCGGCTTTGTGGCACAAGCATACGGCTCGCGCAACTTTGGCGAAGCTATGAATATATTAATCAGATCGCTTGGTGTGGGCATTGGCATTGGACTGCTAATTGTGATACTGCAATATCCCATCGGTCAGTTTGCATTCAGCCTGATTGAATCGGGTGCAGAAAGCACAATCCACGTAAAATCATACTTCAACATAGCTGTATGGGCAGCTCCCGCAGTGCTGGGCACGTATGCTTTCAGTGGCTTTTTTATAGGAATGCAAAATGCACAAACACCAATGATTATTGCTATTCTGAATAATATTTTGAATATAGTTCTAAGCTTTTCATTCGTTTACGGATTAGGGATGCACATAGAGGGAATTGCACTGGGAACGATGCTTTCGCAAGTAATTACTTTTATTATATCGGCTGTGATGTGGCAAAGGCTGTATGGCAGACTTAGAAAATATACCAACAAGAGCTCCGTATTTGAGCGAGAGGCTATTCGCAAGTTTTTCAGGGTGAATGGCGATGTGTTTGTAAGAACATTCTTATTGACACTGGTCACCACATTTTTCACATTCGTATCGTCGCAGATGGGCGACATGATACTGGCTGCCAACGCACTGCTAATGCAGTTCTTTATGCTGTTCTCATACTTTATGGATGGCTTTGCATATGCCGGCGAGGCCCTCACAGGAAGATACATTGGGGCACAAAACCCACTGCTGCTCAAAACAATGCTAAAGCGTCTGTTCTTTTGGGGATTTATAATTAGTGCCTTTTCGGTAGTTGTGTATATCTTTTTTCCAAGTCAGATTCTGAATATACTCACCAACGATCAGGATGTGATAGAAATCACCAAATCATTTATTGCCTGGACGATACTTATCCCCATCACGGGATTTGCGGCATTTCTTTGGGATGGTGTATTTATTGGTGCCACAGCCTCAAAGGAGATGCGCAATGCAATGATATTTTCATCAATCACCTTTTTTGTGAGCTATTATATTGCAACACCCATTTTGGGCAATAATGGCTTGTGGTTATCGTTTATATTGTATCTGCTAGTTCGCGGTCTCACGCAAACCATATGGGCAAAAAAGGCTCTATTTTCTTAAATTCTTGCTATCTTGCACCCTATTTTCAAAAAAACAAAGATTAATCATAACAAATGAAACAAGATACTCCTGCTTTAAGTGATATAAAATATGTGGTTTTTGACTTTGACGGCACTCTGGCCAATACTCTGGAGGCAATAAGAGAAATTGCAACCGAGGAGGTGGGGCACATTTCTGACGAGGACTTTGAGGTAATGAGGCGTGAGGGTGTGAAGGGAGTTATAAAAAGATACGACATCAAAACATGGGAGTTGCCCATGGTAATAGCTCGCTTTTCATCAAAGCTAAAGAAGAGAAATGATGTAAACCTATATCCGCAAATTGTGGAACTGATAAATACCATAACCACCAAATATAAGGTGGGAATTTTGTCGAGCAATTCGGAAGACAATATTCGCCAAACGCTGGACAGATATGATATCACCAACAAGTTTGAGTTTATATATTCGCAAAGCTCACTTTTTGGCAAAGACAAAGTGATGAAAAAGATGTGCAAAAAGCATCAGATTGATGCTTCGGAGGTTATATACGTTGGCGATGAAGACAGAGACATTGTAGCCTGCAAAAAAGTTGGCATCAAGTGTATTGCCGTCACCTACGGCTTTAATAATAGAGAGAGGCTGACCAAAACAGAGCCCGATTACATGGTTGACACACCAATGGAAATAGCGCATAATATACTTTCAATATAACGCAGTATGAATTATTTTTCTAAAACAATCATTTTATCAGTTATCACAATGTGCATTTTTCTAGCAGATGCCACGGCACAAGACTGGGCAAACCTAAACCATTTTAAAGAAAAGAATCAGCAAGTTGGCGTTCCCACCACCACTTGCGAAGACCGTGTGGTATTTATGGGCAATTCTATCACACAGGGATGGATAGATAATGTGCCCTCATTTTTTAATGACAGACCGTTTATCAACAGAGGCATTGGCGGGCAAACTACCCCACAGATGTTGCTGAGATTTCGTCAGGATGTAATAAAGCTTCGCCCCAAGGTGGTGGTGATTCTTGCAGGTACTAATGATATTGCGGGCAACACAGGACCATCTACCTTAGATATGATTGAAGACAATATACGCTCTATGACGGAGCTGGCACATGCCAACGGGATAGAGGTGGTGCTATGCTCGGTATTGCCTGCATACAACTATCCATGGCGACCAGAAATAGAAGACGTGGCCAACACAATAATAGAACTAAACAACAGAATAAGAAAATATGCCGGCATTAGCGGGTCTGTTTATTGCGACTATTTTAGTGAGATGGCAGATGACCGCAACGGATTGCCCTCAAACTTATCGCACGATGGGGTTCACCCCAATACTGACGGCTATGCCATCATGGCACCCATTGCCGAAAGGGCAATAGCTCAGGCTCTAACCATATGGAACTTAAAGAACAAATAATTGAATGAAAATATTAGCAGACACACACATCCCTTATCTTAATGATGTGGCACAACAATTTGGCGAGGCAGAGTTTTTGCCCGGCAATCAATTTACCAAAGAGACCATTAGCGACAAGGATGTGCTGATAGTGCGCACCGTAACTCACTTTGACGAGAGTATGCTGTCGGGCACTAACGTTAAACTTATTTGCTCGGCCACTATTGGTTATGATCATATCGACACAGAGTATTGCGATTCGCACAACGTGGCGTGGCGCACAGCACCGGGATGCAATGCTTCGTCGGTGGAGCAATACGTGACATCATCATTGATGCACTTGGCAGCCAAGCACAGCTTTAGCCTGCGCAACAAGACAATAGGCATAGTGGGTGTGGGCAACGTGGGCACAAAAGTGGCTGCGGCATGCACAAAGTTGGGAATGAGAGTGCTACTCAACGACCCACCAAGGTCCGAAAATGAACCTCACAACAAGAATATGTTTGTTGACATGGCAACCATAAAGCAAGAGGCTGATATTATCACGTTTCACACCCCGTTAATAAAACAGGGCGAGCACAAAACATATCACCTTGCCGACGAATCATTCTTTGGCACACTTGCCAAAAAGCCATTCATCATTAATTCTAGTCGCGGAAGTGTTATTTGCACAGACTCTATCAAAAAGGCTATACGCAACAACTATATTGCCGGTGCAGTGATAGACTGCTGGGAAAATGAACCCACAATAGACAGAGAATTACTTAGCATGGTTGAAATAGGCACACCACACATTGCAGGATATTCTGCTGACGGAAAGTGGACCGCCACCAAAATGTCGCTCGAAAATATTAATTCGTTTTTCGATATGGGCATACACCCCATCAAACTGATGGAAATGCCACAGCCTGAAGATCCCGTTATCGATCTAAGCAATGTGAGCAAAGAAGAACAAGCAGCATACGCCGTTTGGCACACATACACTCCCATCGGTGAGTCGGAAAAGCTAAAAGCTGAGCCTGATAAGTTTACATGGTTTAGAGCCAACTACCCTCTGCGCCGTGAATATCACGCCTACGGGGTAACAAACGCAAATGAAGAAATCGAGCCACTTTTAAAAGAACTAGGCTTCAACTTATAACACAGTCTATACAACTAATAATGACCAGAGTTGCAGGGTTTTGATTATCCTGCAACTCTTTTTTTATTCTTTCTAAAACTCATTATTCACAATTTGCTGCCTATGGCTCACGCCCCATTTCTCCAAAGCCTCCAGCACATCATTCAGCGTTTCGCAATAGGGAGTCAGCCCATACTCTACAGTAACGGGCTTTGTATCACTCACAATTCTTTCTACCAATCCATTCATTTGCAGCTCAGTCAGCTCTTTCGATAATATTCGCGGAGTAATACCCGCCTCTTTTCCCAACTGATTAAATCTTAGGGGTCCTTCGCGCAGGATAGATATCAATATCAACTTCCATTTTCCACCTACCACATCCAGTGTGTCCCTAATAGCCATCTCGGCCCTTCTGCATTTCTCTGTTTTATACATACTATTCTTTTTGTAACTACTATTCTTTTGATATTCGAATGCAAATATAATTCTTTTTTACGATATTTGTACATGAATATATTTTCATATGAAGACAAAACAAACACAGCAAACAATTTATAATATGTCGCACAAACCAATATTAGATCCCAAAGATATCCCATATCGCTTTGCCGAAGCATGGAACGTGTATAATCCTGACGGCATTGCCAATCTTTTTACAGAAGATGCAGACTTTGTGAACGTAACGGGAAAATGGTGGAACAACAAGACAGATATATGGAAGGCCCACGACTTTGGCTTGAGAATAATATTTCAGAACTCACAAATGGAGATACTGAAAGTTAAAGTAAAAAACATTTCGGATGATGCATCTGTTATTCACTGCAGACTGAGAGTGTTGGGACAAACCAAAAATAATATAGAAGGAGAAGCAGGCAATCGCGAAACTATGTTTCTATTTGTGGCCAAAAGGCAAGAGAATGGTGAATGGCTATGCATTTCGGCACAAAATACTGATATAGTGTTTGGCATGCAAACCAATATCAGAGACGAAAGCGGCGAACTAAAATCGGTGAGCTATAAAGAAAAGAAAGTAAGAATTACAAAAGACTTGAACGAGGAGGACTAACATGACGAAAGAAAGTATGATGGATAGATTTCGCTTCAATCCCTCAAAAGGGATGGAGTTTGGTGTTTACACTCTGGGCGACCATATGCCCAACCCACTGACAAAGAAAACAATCCCGGCACATCAAAGAATAAAAGAGATTATTGAATTGGCCAAACTGGCCGAACAAGCCGGCGTCGATTTCTTTAGCGTGGGCGAAAGCCACCAAGAGTTTTTCACTACCCAGGCACACAGTGTTGTATTGTCGGCAATAGCGCAGGCCACCAGCACCATCAAACTGGGCAGCTCCTCCACCATTATCAGCACTCTCGATCCTGTAAGGGTATTTGAAGACTTTGCCACACTCGACCTAATTTCCGACGGGAGAATAGAACTTGTGGCAGGGCGCGCATCACGCGTGGGCAACTTTGAACTGTTGGGCTACAACCTCAACAAATATGAAGAGATATTTGAAGAGAAGCTAGAGCTACTGCGACTAATAAACGATAATGAAATAGTAACATGGCACGGAGAGTTTCGCGAATCACTAAAAGATGCAGAGATATTGCCACGACCAAAGAACGGATATCTACCCATTTGGCGAGCCGTGGGTGGTCCACCTGCCAGTGCAGTAAAAGCGGGATACACCGGCATACCAATGATGTTGGCAATATTGGGCGGACCAGTGGATTATTTCAAAAACACGATAGATATATATCGCGAGTCGCTGGAATTTGCAAACTACAATCCCGCAGAGTTTCCCATCACCACGGCAGGATTGTTTTATGTGGCCGACACACTGCAACAGGCACAAAAAGAGATGTACCCATTCTTAAGCGCCGGCATGAAACTAAGCAATGGCAAGGAATACCCCAAGTGGCAGTTTGCACGAGGCGCAGAACGCACCAATGTGCTCAACATAGGATCGCCCGAATCGGTAGTTGACAAGATATTGTATCAGCACGAGATGTTCAACAACCAACGTTACATTGGTCAGATGGACTTTGGTGGAATACCATTCGACAAGCTGATGAAAAATATAGAACTAATAGGAGAAAAGGTGTTGCCTGAGATTAGAAAGTACACCACCAAAACAGAAGGAACAGACAAAAAATGAAAATAGTAGGATTAGTTGGAACGAAGCTGGGTTGGAGCACCAAAGCAGCTATGAACAATATCAAATCGATATTGGAAAGAAAATATGAAGGCGAGCAGGTTGACATTATCGACCTGGCCGAATATGATGTAGTATTTAGCGACGGACGCAATTATCTGGACTACACAGGCGACACCAAAAAAGTGGTACAAACATTAATGGATGCTGATGTAATAATCATCACCACACCTGTATTCCAAGCTTCCATCCCCGGCCCACTCAAGAATGTGTTCGACTTGCTGCCGATGGATGCATTTGCAGACAAGACAGTAGGCATCATGGTAGTGGCAGGCTCATCAAAGCACTATCTTGTGGCAGAGCAGCAACTGAAACCTATCCTCAGCTTTATGAAAGCGCAGATAGTTCAGACATACGTATTTGCCGAACAAAAAGATATAGTGAAAGGAGAGATAATGAATCAGGATGTATTAATGCGCATCGACAGGCTAACGGACGAAGTGATGCAAACACACCAAGCCTATAAGCAAATAAAAGAGATGCAAGAGCAGATGTATGATTTCTGATCAGGCAATATGATAGCAAATTAAATATAGTAATGAACCACACCCACATCACGGCGTGGTTTTTTTGTATCATCACGCATCAGAACGGATATCCAATGGCAAAGTGGAAAGCAAAATCGCGACCAATTCTTGGTTTTATTACCGACCACCTGTCCTTGCCCTGCAATGCAGGATTGAAAGCCTTCATACCCATATCCACACGCAGTAGCAAAAAGTCGAGGTCTATTCTAAAGCCGGCACCATAGGCAGCGGCAATCTCTTTGTAGAAGGTGGAGAACTGAAAATAACCACCCGGCTGCGACTGATAATCCTTGATGGTCCATATATTACCCGCATCAATAAAGGTGGCAAGCTCAAACATCTTAGTCAACTTGTGCCTATATTCCACACTAAAGTCAATCTTTATATCGCCCGTTTTGTTGGCAAAGTCATACCCCGCCCGCTCATTATTATAAGTACCAGGGCCCAGCGAACGGGTGCTCCATCCCCTCACACTATTGGCCCCACCGCCATAATACCGCTTTTCAAAAGGCAGAGCTAATGAGTTGCCATAAGGCAGCGCCACTCCAATAGATATATGTCCCGCCAGAGTATTCTCATCATCAATCCTATAGGATGGAGCAAAGTCGATATCACCCTTCACATACTCAGCATAGGGCAGACCCATCAAAGTATATCGTCCCGATTCGTTCTGTTTGGCACCACCGAGTGAAGCAATTAGTCGAGGCAAATATCCCGCTACCTCAACACTTGCACGAATACGATACGGCATGATAGGCGGCACCCTATTGAGCGACACATTAGAATAACTAACCGTATAGGCTGTTCGGGCAATAAGTTGCTCTTCATAACTGGCCTTTAGTATGGGGTTGATACTATCATTCATATAAGCATCGGCAAAACGCTGACTCATCCACGGCATGCGCACATAAGTAATATCAAGCGGATTGACTACGTTTGTTAACTGCCAATTGAGTCGCGACCACTGAAAGCGCGACGATAAGTTGAAAAACTGACGCAAGTATTCACTTCGTTTCTGAAAATTAATACCCACCGAGAACTCAGTAGAAGCGGATGGTTGATCCCTCAACCCCTTCATCATCCACGGCAGCAACAACTGCGGAATATTCAAGAAAGCTTCAGCACCATATTCATAATAACCCTTATCGGCAAAGTTGGCACTATCTGATGATGCCACAAACTCATATGCAGCATTCAACTTAAGACGCAATGTCTCACCACCTTTAAAAATATTCTTATGCTCGTAAGTAACATCAGATGCAATACCCAAATCACCTGCCGAGTTGGTACCATCCACACCAAACTGCATAAAATGCAAGTTGCCGGGGAAGATAGATATATTGGTATCAATATAATTAGTATCATTTTGCATCACAGGCGTGAGCGAAATATTGGTTTGACTAACAGACCCCAAACGATTGAGCGACGAATAAGTACGCTCCAGCAATCGGTCTGAATATATACGCCCCGGGCGAATAAAAGTATTATAATAAATGGCCTTTGGCACCAAAAACTTATTGCGCTCCGACACCACCTTTATGTCCCTATATTGCACCGTATCCAGTAAATAATGACGCGAACTATCCCTCAGCAGAGACTGCTCAATACCATTATTAACAACAATATTTCTAAAATAATATCTGGGATGATGAGTAGTATCCGTAGGATTGTTAAGCCCCAGCGTAAGATCCACCTGATTGTTTCCCACCGTGGTATCAGCCAAGTAATAGATATTCTCCTTCAAGAAGTTGTAGTAACCCGTGTTTCTAAGCATAGTCACAACATCCACACGCTTATCCTCCAGCACCTCTAGGTCAAACACGTCACCCTCCTTCACCATATCCAAACGGCGACGCGATTCAAGTAATTTATAAATGGTAGAGTCAACCGACGCAATGGTATCCGAAAAGTGTCTTATCACGTAAGGATCATTAGCCTTGATACGAAATGTAACGTTAGCTTTCTTATTCTTCTTCTCCACAATAGTATCCACCTCAGCATTAAGATACCCCTTATTGCCAAGCTGCAATCTAATTTGCTCAATAGAAAGACCCGCCAACCTGTCGCTATACAACACAGGCGCCTCTCCAAACTTTAGCAACTGACGATTGAGCCATGTAGAGTCATTATCAGGAGCATTATACGCCTTAAGCTTCACACGCCCCACTAGCAACATCGACGAATTGGGCTTCTGTCTCAGATAAGGTCTTAGGCTCGATTCGGTAATGCCTTTTGCATCGCTCTCTATCTTCACCTTATTGAGCAGATAGCTACCCTCGGGCACTTTTTTGGTAACAGCACACGATGCAAACCCCGCCAGCAAAAACACCATCAAAATATATTTGACAGGCGCATAAATCTTTGAGACAAGTATCTTCATCCACTTAATATTATTCATTACTCTTCTTTCTAAAACTAAACTTGAACAAATCTCTAAAGCGCACCGAATTGCGAGTAACCACCACCCCCGCACCCTGTGTGGTGGGCGATCGTTTTGAGAAACGCTGATTAGAACGATTATATGCACGCAGCATCAACCAGTTGTTGATATCATACTCAAGCTCAAACTCCCCCATAAAAGCCTCTTTGCTTTCCAGAGCCGAGTTGTCGCCATAGCTAAGATTGGTAGTCAGCCTAAGCTTATCGTCAAACAAACGTGTGGAAACATCCACCCCCATTCGCATATTATCAAACGTTCCGTCGGTGCTTTGCAAGTTGGTATTAATAGACCAGTTTTCATTGAGCGCACCTGCCAGCAGTGCATCCATGCCGCGTGACAACTGTCCCACAGCCAGCGAAGTAGCAATATTACTATTCATATTAAAATCAGACCCATCATCGCCGGGAAAGAAACCACCCGTTAGAATGAGACTTGCAAACTGTTTATTCTTTTGCTCATCGGTACTAATAATACTATTAAGCCTTTGGCGCACATCATTGGCAGCATCGGGCAGTTCAATACCATATTTCAAATTCATTTGATTGAGATTACCCTGAATCTCCAAAGTAGCATTAACAGGGATACGAGAGTTTGTAACCTCCGTTCTGAAAGCCTCACTCAGCGTAGCCAAATCAGCATTCACCTGATTGTAGGCAGTGATATCAAACTGAGTGCTGAGCGGATCGCCCACCAGCGTGACAGTACTACCCGAGCGAATATTAAAGTCAATAGACTTCAAGCTCTGAAAATTATAATGAAACTTACCACTCTCGGCCACATAATCGCCATACAGCCTCACCGAAGGCTCAGAGCGCGTGTCATAGTTGGCCCTAATTTGTCCCGAACCTTTAATCTCAAACGCATCACCATTGGTAGGATTAATGATAACCCCCGCCTCCAGCGATGGAGAAAGATTGAGCACCGCCTGAATATTAACAGGCAGCTCCGACTTCAATCTAGTATTAAGCCTGCCATCCTCCAGGCGCTTGCGCAAGAAAGAGAGTGAATCAGTATCCTGATGCGTATTGATATATATAATGCCGCTATACTCGGTGGCCTGTGCCGTTTGTGGCAACTCTATCATCACCTTTGAGCGACTATCATTTCTGAGGCTGGCATTACCAAAAATACCCGACGACGAACCCTCAATATTTATATCACCACTAAGCTTAAGCGTGCCATAAGCCATCAAGTCCGTGCGCTTCTCATTGTTAAGCAGCAAGAAGTCGTCAAGCTTAAGCCCCACCTTATAGCTCATTCCATCAAAATTGCTATGATGCAGCTGCAAATTAAGATGAGCCTTATTGTCATTATTATCAGTAATAATCAGATTGTTGAGACCAATGTTTTGCGGAGATATATTAATAGTATCCGAAATCTTGTAAGTCACATTAGTGAAAGCAAGCGTCATCACACCATCATTAACACCCACCCAGCCGTTAGTTTCCAGCGCATCCATTTTGCCCGACAGCTTCAACCTCGAATCGATAGTACCCGACAGGCGACTAAAAGCCGACACCGCAAAAGGTTGCACCCACGCAATGGGCAAGTGCGACAGCTTAATATCCATATCCATGGGGCTGTCACCACCCATCGGCACAAAACCATTTATGGTGAGATAGTTTGCACCCTTATTATTGAGCCCCGCATCCACCCTCAATCCATCCTTCTGAATATCCCAGTCGCCATTAACCAGCAGCGTACCCAATGTATCGGTGAGAGTGTGTATATTTTCAATTCTAAAATTATCGGTGCGAATCAACGGATCAGACAAAGCCTGATTAACAATAATGCCCCCATTGATAGCCCCTTTGATATTAGCAATTTTGAATGTTGCCAATATCACCTCCATATCTGTATTGTTGAAAAACAGGCGAATAAAATCTTCCTGCCTTTTTGATGCCACACCATCAATACCCAGCAAGAGCATATGATCTTGACGCAACTCAAAATCATTGACCGTTATCTTATCATTTTGATACACAATGGTGGATGGAATAACATTTATAACCTTATCATTAAAATTAACGTTGGTAGGATTAATAGTAATATTATATACCAAACTATCGTTGGCATCCTTCACAAAACCCACAGCAACATCCAGTGCACCATCAGCCTCGGCCACATTATTAAACATATTAAAGCTAATGCGATTGGTAACCGAATCATTAACAGCATTAGACACCAGCTTGGCATTGATATGCCCACTCTCCTGCACCAGATAGGTATCAGCAGAGAGCCTAACGCCCGACTGCCCCGTGATGCCAAGATCAATACGACTTTCGCGCACATCGGTTTGTCCAAACATCAATCGCGGAATATGCCCGTTGATAGTGGCCGACTTAGAGTGAGCCAAATCAACCACACCACTAATAGTGGCAGGCTCCACATTGATAAAAGGCAATGAAAGAGCATAAGACGCATCCTCAGTATTTTTGAGAGTAAAGTTAAAATTAAAATCGCTCAAATGATCCTCCTTGCCCTCCCAGTTGGGATCCTCTATAAGAGTGGGCAGATGATAGCTCAGCAAACTTTTGATATCATTACCAATAGTTTCAAGATGGTAATCACCCGTTATTTCGCCCTCTATGACAGACGAAAACACCTCTATCTTTTTGGTATCATCCATTTCTGAATATAACGACTGAACATAAATAGGCCCGGGGTTGTAAACAAACTTCTCGTCATAGAGCGAAGTGCTGTCTATCACGGCAAGCCCAGCCAGGTCGTCAAGACTATTTCCCTGAAAGTTGATATCAAGACGAGTAGTAAGGTAAGGATTGTCCCACTGCTCAACAGTGATAATGGGCGAAAGGAACAACTTATCAACCACACCCTGCACATCAATGCGCATTTGGTTGCTAAAATTCATGCTAGCCATCAGGTCAAACTGATTATCGTCAGTATCACTGGTCACATGCCCCTCAATATCGCCACCACCGGCATAACTGCCCGATACACCAAGATTTTGATACACATAATCCTTATACTTTACAGAACCTATCACACCATCGGCGTTTACAAACAGTGGTTCATCGCTCAACAGCTTAACACCCGTCTTGACATCCAGATACAAATTGTCAACCCCCACCCCGCTGCCAATAACTCGCGCTGCGTGAAAGTTGCTCGTTCTCACCCTGCCATCATACGTCATGTTAGAAAACATATCCCTAATGCTTCCGCGTCCATCATAGGTAATAGTACCCGGGTCGGTCACCACTTTGGCATTGGCATTAAAGTTAGACATCTTGCCCTTAGCCTTAAGCGTAATATCAATATTGCGCAAGGCAGTGAGCTGACTAATCTCCTCAAAATCTTTAGGCCCAATGCGGATAAATTCATAAAGATCCTTCACAGGCATCTTCAAATGACTAACCTCAAGGTCAACATCCGCATCGTTTAGGTTTCTAAAATCCGAAAGCTCAGCCCTCAAATCTATATTAGTATCGCTACCGTATGAAAGCTTTAATTTTTTTATTTCGGCCTGTGGCAATTGCCCTTTCAGGTCGATATCCACAGCAAACATCTTATCAAGATGCGTAACCACCGACGTGAAAATAGAAACATCGGCCGGGTCTATAGCTTCACTCTTTAGCTGAGCCATATACTCGCCACTGGCAATATCATAAGATGCCTTATTGATATTAATGGAGCTATTATTAAAATCGAGTTTAAATCTGTTGGTCCAATACTTCTTGTCCTTAGAGCGAAACGTGCCCTTTAGCCTTTCTATATTTACGCCCATATTGTGCTCGTGCAGCGTAAGTTTGCTGATACTAGCCTTCAATCGCTTCATATCTAGCGAGGGCACATCGGCATTGAGATTAAAATTGGTTACAAAAAAGTGATTCACATTCAGCTCACCCGGCGTTTCGGGTTCCGACAATATATCGTAGCGCAAGCGCCCATTGCTAAGCTTAATATCCTTAATAGAAATCTTCATAGGATTTTCGCTTGGCGGCTTTGGCACCGTATCGGCAGGCGCAAAAGCATCTATAAGAAACTGAAAATTGAATGGATCGTCGGGCGACTCTCTGTTGACTGTGGCAGTAAAGTTTTCGAGCCTCACCGAGCGCAGCGAAAGCCTATTGTTGAGCAACTCGCCAATTCTGATATGAGCCGCAAGCCTATCAAAATGCAAAAGAGTATCCTGCTTTTGGTCCTCCACATACAGGCCGCCTATCTCCACAGAGTTTAAGAACTTAATCCTAATCCTGTCAATAGACACCTCGGTTTGCAGTTTGGGTTGTAGTTTATTAAGAGCAAAGTTGGCCGCGCTTTTTTGCACACCGGGAATCATAAATGTAAAAAAGAGTATAACATTCAACAATATTATACTCAAAATCACTATACTAAATATCCTAATGATTCTTTTTGCCAACTTCATTTTGATGCAGATAATTGATTTTGCTTTACAATATTACAAATAAAATGTGCGCAAAATATGTTTATCAACTATTTTAACTATTAATATAGTTGATTATGAGGTTGCTATTAGCCACCCATGCACCAAAGAGTGGTGTTTTGCCTATGCGTGATTCTCCATTGTATATTTTAGCAAAGCAGTATTTTTAAGGTATTCAAACTCCAGCTCAAAGCACTCGGAGAAGATATCCTTGCCCATATTTTCATCTATCTGGCTAATGGTCCACAGCTTGCCTTCTACCAAGCCAAGCTTTTCAAATGCAGCCCTGTCGTCAATCACCGATGTGTATAGCAATATAAGACGGCGGGTATCCTCATTTTCAAAAACATACTTGAGCATAAACTGCAACGGTATTTCCTTATCACCAATCTCACTGCTTACCGAATTGAGCACAGCCTCTTCGATATCATGCTTGTATCGCAAATATTTCTCGAACGGATAATCTAGCAACCCCGGATTGAGCACACGATCGGGCTTGCGGTTCATCAAGTAAAGTCTGCCCTGATGAATAAGAGCCACCCTGACCACGGGGTGCAAATATTTGTTGCGCAAGGCAATAGTTACCGACTTTGCCACACGCCCCGTTACCTGTCCCGACTCGGTGACTACGGGTAGCCACTCCTCCTTATTTAGCTTGCGATCTAGCATTCTCAGCCTAAGCGTCTCGAGCACCATAATCACAATATATATAAAGGCCGAAATCATCACCAGCGGTATGTAGCTATTGGCAGGAATCTCGACAGATGAAAACACGAAAAACACCAATATCAACAACAAGTGAAAAAACAATGAATATTGGGTATGAAAAGCCACGCGAAACGACTCCGAAAGATAATTGCGCACCTCGGCCCTATCATTTCGAGCAAGACGCGATATTACCTTTGCGCGAGTGAGGCGCGAAGCAATAAGAGCTACAACAAAAATAACTTCAGTGAGAATATATTTGGAAAACCTATCGAGCGCAGGGAACAACATCTCCATCACCAATGCAAACGCAAAAGTGATAACAGAAATATCATACAACATTCGGCTATGCAACTTAACATACGACACGCCCGCTATTGCTACACCCAATCCTGATACCATTGCCACCCAGGGATCTACAAACATCACCAACAGAGTAAACACAAGCATCGGAATGAGCCCATAGCCGGGATTCCTTAACTGTTTCTCTAAACCAGTTCCTTCTAACATAATTTCCTTTCTATATAACGGGCTGTTCTTTTTCATAAACTCTACCATCATACCAGCCCTGCATAAATAACAGTGTTTCACCGTTTTTGTTTTGAAAATTTTATTCTCAGGTTCATATATTTGTGTGATGTGGTATATATGGGATAAATCGAAAACTACATTCGGCATAAACAGAGAGCTTCGTTCTTAGCCATATTTGCGTCAACATAGAAGCTTTTTTGCTTGCCCATAACCTATCATGACAAAATATTGCAAAAAAGAACTATGACCTCAAGCTCGACAAACCTATACTTTATTGTAGTGTACAAATCTGATATGTTAAAACCAAAATTGGATTGACCTTCTTTATTAGAAAAAGCAAAAACCAAAATTGGAAAAACACATAATAATTTGAGGAAGCACTTTCCGCAATAGGTTTTACCATCCCACGGAATGAAGAGTTAAAAAACACAATTGGTTTTAGCATCAAACAGACAGAAGAGTCAATAACCATTAATGGGTTTGACATAATTTTTTTCGAGAATGATAAAACCAATATTGGGTTTGCCTCAAATACTGCCAAAGGAGCTAAAACCAATATTGGAAAACCTATTCCCCGTTTAAAGATGTATAAACCCAAAATGGGTTTACCTCATTTTCGTTTGAAGATGTGTAAACCCAAATCGGGCTTTTCTCATTTTAGTCCAAAGATGTTAAAACCAACATTAGTTTCACCACATTTTTGTTTGAGAATACCTATTCCATTATTGGGTTTGCCATTTTTCAACTCAAAGATGCTTAAACCAAAATTGGTTTTAAACTTTTTCATTTGGGGATGGTGAAACCAATATTGAGGTGGTGTTTTTTTTAGTGGGAGATGGAGGTTTTGGATGTGGGTAGGCGAATGGAAGGTTGGAGATAGAGATTTAAATACTTTCCTCTTTTATTCGGTACGCCTTCTCAACCTTTCTAACAGTTGACCAAAAGCGAAATTTAATATACTCACTCACATATTCTTCTTGCGGGTTAATTTGGCAGTATTTATTGTTAACCCATACAGGATAAGGATGAAGTTGAGGTACATCTATAACATCATAAAACTTTTGATACAGGTGAAACAAGATGTTACTATAATCATCTATTGTGCAAGTATCGTTCAGCAGTTTATCTGCCAGCTCGTTGACGTAGTAGTGTACCTCAGCCTCCGCCTCTTGTTCTTCTCCATCTCTATCACACTCAAATGATGAGCCTATTACATGTTCATATGTATCAGCCCAGGATCTTAGCTTGCAAGCTACCCAATTTTTGTAATAATTCATTGGGTAAAGGTAGGAGATCTTTGGGAGAAAGTGAATCAACAGCAAATATAATTATAAACAAAATCAGACAGCTGCTCTTCATCCTCCTTATATTTTAATATAATACTCGAAATCATATTATCCATATATATCCTCCTTATCTGACAATTCTTGAAGAAAGGAAAATGTAGTATCTTTCTCATCTATATCCTCAAGTTCATTAAAGACAAATAGAGTATCAGTTTTAAAACTATCAGCAAAGGTATCACCAATATTAATTAGATATGCGTTCAGAATATTGATTTTTTGAACGAAAGAGAGTTGGGGTAATTCATTATTATAGATATTTAAATTTTACATTTCATTAAATCTGCAAACCTAGTAGTAAAAGGGCGACCCCATGTACGACTTGATGAATATTCATGTAGTTTTTTAAACTCCCACTTATTATTTCTTAACTCATCATCAAAAATTGGCTGTATATCAACAACTAAATAATAATCTCCATTTGGTGAGGGGTAATCCATTTTTTCTAATTCATGTTTAGATACAATACGCGGCTTACTACTTGTGATGCTCCATAACTCACTAGACTCCATATTACCTCTAGTATATAACAAAAGAAACTTAGCATCCATAATCTCATTATTTACGACTAGTGAGTCAGACTTTGAGTTTATTCTAAAGTTGTAAATTCTATTGTGTTTTATCCACTCAAATTGTTTTGGTTGATAATACCCTACCAAGACAATGGTATCATTAAGTTGTATGCCAGAGTTCTGTTTGCTCACATCTTCATACTTCTCTATAGAAGCATCTTTAGAAGCAAATGCTTCCGAATTTTCAAATATTTGTTTTTTAATGCTATTAGCTAAAAAATAAGCAAGGTTAACAGGAACAGCATTTCCTATCATTTTGTATCCAGCAGCAATATTCTTATAATAAAATATAAAATCATCAGGAAATGTTTGAATTCTAGCGCACTCTCTAACACTTAGTCTTCTATAAAGGTGTTCTTTACCGGAGACAAAAACTCTTTTATTCTCATTAACAAACTTCATTTTAGGTGCTTGGGGGTGAATAGGGGCATGACGTCCACCAGCTTGAATTGTAAAAGATTGTTCATCCCAACTTCGAACACGGTTTCTTGACATAAAAATAGTAGAGAACTCACCCACAAGATACTCATGATTAGGAGTTATACAGTTTATGCCGTTTGTTTTATTACCAGGTAATCCAGGCAACGCGCTGTCTTTTAAATCGTATATAGAGTCTTTTAATGTTAGCTTATGAAAGTCAGGTTGTTCAAACACGTATTTAAAACCTAAATCTTTACGTATGCCTATAAAGAAAACTCTTTTTCTATCTTGAGGCACATTGAAATCTGCGGAGTTTAACATTTCAAATGAAAGCTCATAACCAACCCCTGCATTTCGAAACATCTCTTTTATATTATTTAAAGCATTAGAATGTCTATTCAATAACATTCCGCTTACATTCTCAGCAAGGAAAAACTTAGGTTGCTTTTCAGTTATTATCCTAATAAAATCAAAGAACAACTGTCCTCTTTTATCTTCTATCCCTTTTTGAGCTCCCGCTTCACTCCAACTCTGACAGGGCGGACCACCTATTATTCCATCACAGTCAGGAATATCTGAAATTGGTATGCTTACTATATTACCTTTATTTAAAATTGTTGCAGGGTGATTCTTTTCATAGGTATCCCAGATATCACTATCAAACTCATTAGCCCAAATAATATTAAACCCAGCCTTCCTAAATCCTAAATCCAACCCACCTGCCCCTGCAAATAAAGAAACTACTTCCATGGTATTATGTTATTTACTTTGTTGTATATGTAACTTCCAATTTTAATATAGAAGCATAATTATTTACTTTTAAACTTTATAATGCTTATCACTTTCTACTATCTTTCTAGCAATAAATATTTTTTTAATTTCTCTGCCTATGACATAAGCCAAATTAACCGGGACAGCGTTACCAATCATTTTATAACCATCATTTAAATTTTTGTAATAAAACCTAAAGTCATCTGGGAATCCTTGAATTCTTGCTACCTCTCTTACTGATAATCTTCGATATAAACTTTCTTTACCCTCAATAAAGATTCGTTTATCCTTAGCCACCTGCTCCATTTTAGGAGCTTGTGGATGCTGGGGTGCTTGTCTTCCACTAGCCTGAATTGTAAATGAAGGCTCGTCCCAACCTCTCACTCTATTCCGGCTCATATATATAGAGGAATATGTTCCGACAAAATATTCATGATTAAATATAGTACAGTTATTAGCATTCGATGAGTTATTATCTTTTGCTGGTATAGCTGATTCTTTTAAATCCCATATAGCATCTTTGAGAGTTAGCTTCTTTGTTGATTTTAGCGGAAGATTAAAATCCTCTATTTTCAAATCTTTTCTAAAACCTATGTAAAAGACCCTCTTCCTATCTTGAGGAACGCCATAGTCACTAGCATTTAATAAGTGAATGAAGACATCATATCCAGCACCCTCAAATAAAGAGACTATTCCGTCTACTGCTTCTGTGTGTCTTTTAGCCATCATACCCGAAACATTTTCTGCCACGAAGAACTTAGGCTGTTTTGCTTTTAAGATTCGGATATATTCAAAAAACAATTGACCTCTTTGATCTTTTATTCCCTTCAAATTACCTGCTGCTGACCATGATTGACAGGGTGGACCACCTATTATTCCATCACAATCAGGAATTTCATCAATTTCCACGTCATTTATATCCTTTTTATTTAAAATCAATTTGTGATTTTTTTCATATGTTTCCCAAATGGCTTTATCAAATTCATTTGCAAACACAACTTCAAAACCTGCTTTTACAAATCCCAGGTCCATCCCCCCTGCACCACTAAATAGACTAACCAACTTCATATTTTCTAACAACTAAATTTGATCAACTTTGAATTTATTAATTGTGATGGATTATTAGGGTCTTTAATAGTCACAGAAGAAATATAAATGTCTCGGCGTGTACTTACAAAGCTCTCAAATGAGTCACGGTTTGAAAAGCTATTATACTTTTCATCATTTATTATAGCCATTAAATTAAATGCTTTATCTACTTCTGGCGAATAAATATAATTAAAAACATTCAAGGGATTTTCAATACCCCACATTCCTCTTACTCTTAGATAAGTTATCCCTAAAGGATCTACTCTATTAATTCTTGCCAACTCGTTCGTAGTCCCAAACTCAATATCTGGCAATCTGTTAACTCCTGAGCTTATTGAATCTTTAATCCTAGTATAAACCTCATCGTTTGCAGCATAGTCCATTCCATAGATAAAAGATAATTGCTTAATTCTATTATTTGTAGGAACTACTCCAACTGCATAAACAATATCTTTCTCTTCCCAATTTTCACACCTTCTACATGCCTCAGTAATCATTGTGCTATTGGAAAACAATTTATATTTAGGATATGAACTATTTAGAGCTAAAGAAGAGTTCATACTTTCTATTTTTTTCACTTCTATGGCATCCCCACCTCTTATCATAAAATCAGGAGGATTATTTTGATTACCAGAGTATGAGAACACACGAGATATTTTTTCTAATCTTTCTTCACCATCTAAACCAATTGTTCCAGCAAACAAATCTTT
>CAZSKF010000025.1:0-13492 GCA_964607405.1 uncultured Proteiniphilum sp.
TCGTGCTTATCAAAGAAGCCATAGAGGGTGTGGGAGTCTTCACGTATGGCTTCGTAGATGTAAACCAGTGCTTCGTCTTTGCCCTGAAGAAATGTATATGTGCTTAGGGAAATATTAATAAGATATCCTATGCCATAGGTTTCGATTGTTACGGATGCGGGTGTGAGGTCGGTGATGGAGCCTCGTATATAGTCTATCATTTTTGTAATATTGTTGGTGTGTGATTATTTTTTGATTCCGATGAATCTTATGACGCTAGCTGTGCCGTTGTGGCCTATCCCTTCGGAGAGGGGCACGTCGGTCTCCTCAATTTGGAGGGGTGCGAACTCAGGGAAATCATTCAGTATGATTTCTGTTGTGTAGAGCATATCAATATTTTGGGGACCACCCACGGAGGGATTTTGCTGCTGATACTTGGTGTGAGCTTTGCTAAATGCCTCGAGGACAATGACGCCGCCGGACTTGATATACTGCGCCACGTGCTGATGATATTGGGCACGAAGGTGTGGCGGGAAGTGGGCATATGTTAATACTGCTCCGTCGAAAGTGCCCGTGAGGGGAATTTTAGTGAATTCGCCTGTGAGGTATTCTATTTCAACTGACTTATCGGCAGCAAGGCGTAGTGCTTTGAGGCGCGCTTCGGTGCTTTGATCGAACGCTACTACTTGAAGGCCTTGCTGTGCGGCATAAACGGCGTTGCGCCCTTCGCCTTCGGCGGGAAACATGACCCTGCCGGATAATATATTTTTGCTAATGGCATCTTTGACGTATTCATTGGGTTGTGTGCCATAGATATACGTGGAGGATGCATATTTGCTGTCCCAGAATTCTTTCATAATTTATTGTGCGACTAGCTCGTCGAGTGCATACATTAATCGGGTTTGTGCTCCCTCTTGTGAACCATAGAATGAGCGGAAAAGTTCACCGTCTTTTGTGAATAGCAACCAGTGTGGGGTGCCTTCGCATTCGAATGCTTCATAATTGGCTCGCTCAATATCGAAATAGATGGGGATGGGGAGCTCTTTGGTAGTGAAGATATTGACGATGTCGTCTTTGGTGACCACCTCTTTGCCAAAGCTGGTGTGAATGGCTGCTACTTTGAGATTTTCGAATTCACCCTGATAATCATAGGCTAGCGGAATGGCACGGCCAACGCAGCCAAGACAGCGGATATTGAAAAATAAAACTAGCAGTGGACTGCCGGAATATTGCTCCATCAGGTTTGTGGGCTCGCCATCGAGTGTGGTGACTAATACTTGGTCTATTTTTTTCATTTTTACTTAATTGAGTTTTGATTTTAGAACAAAGGTAGCATTATTATTTCTCTTCTCTTAGTAATTGAATCATTTGGCGGAGTGCTATGTTGGTGGCTCGTTCGATATTCCCTATACGTGAGTGGCCGAAGCTGTATTGCTCGGAGAGGATTTTGCCATCGTAATAGGTGCATATCCAGGTGGTGCCAACGGGTTTTTGTGGGGTGCCACCGTCGGGTCCTGCAATGCCTGATACGGCAATAGCACAATTGGTGCGGAACTGGCGGATACTGCCTGCGGCCATCTCTTCGACTACCTCTTGGCTGACGGCACCATGGCGATGAAGGGTATCCTGACTGACTCCCAGAATGTTATGTTTGGCATCATTGGAATATGAGACGACGCTGCCAAGATAATATTCTGAAGCACCGGGGTGGCGGGTGATAAGGTGGGCTATGTTGCCACCTGTGCAGCTCTCGGCCGTGGAGAGAGTGAGACTCTTTTCTTTTAATAATGAGGCGAGGAGACTTTCGAGTGGTCTGTCTGTATCATCAAGGAGGTAGGGTTGCACCAGCGCTTTTAGTTGTTCGGTAAGCTTTTCGAGATTTGCGCCATTGGTGCTGTTGCGAATGGAAAGGCGCAGGCGTATCATTCCGTATGAGGGGAGATATGCTAGTGTGGTGTTGGGTGGCAGGGATCCTTCAAACTCGTCGAGCAACTGGGCAAGGGCCGACTCGGTGATGTAAGAAACCAGCAGGGTGTTGCTTTCGAAGCTGTCGCTATTGGACAAGGATGATAGACGGGGCATGATTTCATTGGTCATTGCATGTTTCATCTCGAAAGGAACGCCGGGCATGGAAACTAGGACTTTGCTGCCATTATTGAACCAAAGGAGGGGCGCTGTGCCTACTTTGTTTTGAATAACGGTAGCAGATTCGGGAACAAGTGCCTGGTTTTTTGTGAGCTCGTTGAGTTCTACATTTCTATGAGCAAATATTGCCGTTATATTTTCGAGTACTGAGTTGTTATATATTAGATGTGTATTGAAGTACTCGCAGAGAGTGTTTTTTGTGATGTCGTCTTTGGTGGGACCTATGCCACCTGTGAGCAGTAGTGTATCGGCACGCCCAAAAGCTACATCGAGGGCATTAATAATATCTGCTTTTTGATCTGCTACGGAGGTGATGGCGACAATCTCGAAACCAAGACGGGTTAGTTCGGCAGCCATCCATGAGGAGTTGGTATCTGTGATTTGTCCTATCAGGATTTCGTCGCCTATTGTGATTATTTCTATTTTCATAACTAAAAAATGTTTGTATAAAGTACAAATATACACTGTAACGTGTAAATTGTTGGAAAATAATCACATTTCTTTTTGTTTTACAATGAAAAGTTCTATCTTTGCAAACCGAAAAATATATTGAAATCAATAATAAAACAAACATATAGCAATGAAAAAAGAAATACATCCAAGCAATTATCGTCCGGTAGTATTCAAGGATATGTCAAACGATGAAATTTTCATCTCTCGCTCAACTGTTAATTCAAGAGAAACAATTGAGATTGACGGTGTGGAATATCCATTGGTGAAATTAGAGATCACTAGCTCATCTCACCCTTTTTATACTGGAAAACAAAAACTGGTAGATACTGCTGGTCGCGTTGACAAGTTTATGAGCCGCTATGGCAATCGTAACAAGAAATAAATCGTTTATATATAAATAGATTTTAGATTATTGGCGGTGATTTTCGTAAAGAGAGTCGCCGCTTTTTTATTAATATACCTCATTACCAAGATTATGGAAATACAAATTAAGAGAATTACTATTATAGACGAGGCGATGTGTGATGCATTTGAGAAGCTTTTGCCTCAATTGACTGGGCGAGATGATGCACCATCAGCGGAGCAACTGGAGATGATAGTTGCTGATGAGATGACACACTTGTTTGTGGCAACTGAGAACGATGTGATATTGGGAACATTGACGCTTGTACTATATCACATTCCGACAAACCTGAAGGGCATGATAGAGGATGTGATAGTGGACGAGGCGGCAAGAGGGAAGGGTGTTGCCACGAAACTGATGAATCATGCCATTGCTGTGGCAAGAGAGAATGGTGTGGCAAAGCTGGAACTGACATCAAATCCGGCCAGAATTGCGGCAAATAATATGTATCAACAACTTGGTTTTGAAAAGAGAAATACTAACTTTTACAGAATGGACTTGTAACAAAGATTATAGAATCAAAAAACAGCCGTAATATCATGATATTCATGGATAGATTTTATACCTTTGTATTCCTTTAAAATAAATATATTCATACATGTCAAAAAGTATCAAATCAGCATTGATTTCAGTTTACCACAAAGATGGTTTGGATGATATTCTGAAAACATTAAACGAATTAAACGTAAAATTAATTTCAACAGGTGGCACGAGAGAATTTATTCAATCATTGGGCTACGAGTGTGAGGCGGTAGAAGAAATTACTAATTATCCATCTATTTTGGGTGGAAGAGTGAAAACATTGCATCCAAAGATTTTTGGTGGAATTCTTTATCGCAGAGATGAAGATGGAGACAAAAAGACTATTAAGTCGTATAGCATTCCATCAATTGATTTGGTGATTGTTGATTTATATCCTTTTGAAGAGACTGTAGCTTCAAATGCCGACGAGGCGGATATTATTGAAAAGATAGATATTGGTGGTATTTCTCTGATAAGAGGTGCTGCAAAAAACTATAATGATGTTGTGATTGTTCCGTCACAAAAGCAGTATGCCAAACTGGCAAAATTGCTAAAAGAGAAAAAAGGAACCAGCGATATTGCTGACAGAAGAAGCTTTGCAAGGGATGCTTTTGCGGTTTCGTCTGCTTATGATTCTGCAATTTTTAATTACTTTGATGATAACAGCAACTCATCACTGCGAGTGGCGGCCGACGAGAAGAAAGAGTTGAGATACGGTGAGAATCCGCATCAGAAGGGTAACTTCTATGGCAACTTTGATGAGATGTTTGAACAATTGCACGGAAAAGAGATTTCTTATAACAACTTATTGGATATTGATGCTGCTGTTTCGCTAATCAGTGATTTTGATGAGACGGCCTTGGCTATCTTGAAGCATAACAATGCTTGTGGAATGGCTTGCAGACCTACTGTGAAAGAGGCATGGGATGCGGCACTGGCTGCAGATCCTGTTTCGGCTTTTGGTGGTATTGTGGTGACTAACAAAGAGGTGGATGCTGATGCTGCTAAGGCTATCAGTGAGATTTTCTTTGAAGTGCTGATTGCACCATCATATACGCAAGAAGCGCTGGAGGTGTTGTTTGCAAAGAAAAACAGAATAATATTGAAACAGCTTGCCAACGTGAAGGATTTATCTAAAACTCAGTACAGATCATTATTGAATGGTGTGTTAATGCAGGATAAGGATACCAGCGTGGAGACGGCGGGCGACTTGAAAGTTGTGACCAAGATTGAGCCAACTGAGAAGGAGATTGAGGATTTGCTATTTGCCAATATTTTGGTGAAGCATACAAAATCAAACGCTATTGTGTTGGTGAAAGATAAGCAGCTTATTGCTAGCGGTACGGGACAAACTTCGAGAGTGGATGCTCTGAGACAATCTATAGAGAAGGCGAGGAGCTTTGATTTTGACCTAAAAGGGGCGGTGATGGCATCGGATGCATTTTTCCCTTTCCCTGATTCGGTTGAGATTGCAGGAAATGCCGGCATTACTGCGGTAATTCAGCCGGGTGGGTCGATTAAAGACCAGGAGTCGATAGATTATTGTGACAATAATAATATGTCGATGGTGACAACAGGCGTTAGACATTTTAAGCACTAACGGATACAAAGGCTATTAAATAAATAAAGTCGGCAGGGATACTTGCCGGCTTCAAGCACTAAATAAAAAACATGAGATTATTTTCATTTACACAAGAATTGGCGATGGACTTAGGTACTGCCAATGCGATAATTGTGGGCAGTAATGGTAAAATCCTTTTGGATGAGCCATCTATTGTGGCATTAGAAAGAAAATCGGATAAGATGATTGCCCTTGGTGAAAAGGCAAGACAGATGCACGGGAAGACACACGAGAATATTATAACTGTGAGACCTCTGAGGGACGGCGTGATTGCTGACTTTAATGCTGCTGAGCAAATGATAAGAGGGATGATAAAAATGGCTACGAAGAACAGGGGCGGACTCTTTTCACCCTCTCTTCGCGTGGTTATTTGTATCCCATCGGGAAGCACAGAAGTGGAGATTAGAGCGGTAAGAGACTCGGCAGAACATGCAGGGGGCCGTGACGTATATATGCTTTTTGAACCTATGGCTGCTGCATTGGGTATTGGACTAGATGTGGAGGCGCCGGAGGGTAATATGATTGTGGATATAGGTGGTGGTACTACAGAGATTGCTGTGATTTCGCTTGGTGGTATTGTTTCTAACAAGTCTATCAAAATAGCGGGTGATGACCTTACGGAGGATATTATGGACTATATGAGCCGTCAACATAGCATGAAGGTGGGCGAAAGAACTGCTGAGCAGATTAAAATAAATGTAGGATCGGTGTTGACTGAACTGGATAATCCGCCTGAGGATTTTGTGGTGCATGGTCCCAACAGAATGACTTCGCTGCCTATGGATGTACCTGTGTCTTATCAGGAGATTGCTCATTGCTTTGAGAAATCTATTTCTAAAATTGACTCGGCTGTATTGAGCGCTTTGGAACAAACGCCGCCTGAGTTGTATGCCGATATAGTGAGAAATGGTATTTATCTGACCGGTGGTGGTGCTAACTTGCGCGGACTGGACAAACGCTTGAGCGAGAAAATTGGTATTCCGTTTAAAGTGGTGGAGGATCCGATGCACGTGGTGGCTAAAGGTACGGCTATTGCTCTTAAGAATATTGACAAGTTTACATTCTTGATGAGATAAGACTGTTTGGATAAATATATGTATGAGGAATCTATTCCAATTTTTAATTAGAAATAGTTCGTGGTTAATGGCAATTGGTTTAATTGCTGTTAGCCTTTATCTTGTATTTAATTACAACTCATATCAACGTAGTGTTTATCTGTCATCGGCCAACAGTGTTTCGGGATGGGTGTATAGCACATCTGCCGAGGTGAATTCTTTTTTGCATCTGAAAAAGAATAACAGGTCATTGTTGGAACAAAATGCCAGGCTGGAAAAAGAACTAAGTGTGCTGAAGGCTCAACTGGACGACATGGCTTTGGATACTTTGAGCACTGTGTCGTTTGTGAAAGACTCGACCGACACGCAACCACAATTTTCGTTTATTCCGGCGGAGGTGACTAATATCAGCTTTTCAGGGAATAATAATTTTATTACTGTGAACAAGGGCTCGCTGAGCGGCGTGAAGCCGGACATGGGGGTGGTATCACATAATGGTGTGGTGGGTGTGGTGCTGGAGGTATCGAACAATTACTCTGTGATTATTCCTGTGATTAATCCCAAATTTAGGCTTAGTGCCAAATTGAAGGGTTCGGAAAATTCGGGCTCTGTATCGTGGGATGGGAAGAATGTGGGATTGGCGCAGTTGGGAGAATTGCCCAAGCACGAGATTTTTGAAAAGGGAGACACAGTGTTGACCAGCTTTTCGAGAATATTCCCTAAGGATATAATAATTGGATATGTGACAGAGCAGGTGAGATCTAAAGATGATAATTTTAATACTCTCAATATAGAATTGGCTACTGATTTTCATTCGCTTATGGGTGTTTTGATTATTGAGGACGGGTATTTTGAGGAGAAGAAAGCATTAGAAAACTCTATACGATGATATGAAAGCGGTAGATATAATAAGAGATATTTTGCTGTTTGTGGTGTTGGTATTATTGCAGGTTCTGGTGTTAAGCCGCGTATATCTGTTTAATATTGCCGTGCCGTTTTTGTATGTTTTATTTATCATCAAGCAACCCATTGGGAGGAATAGATTTTATGTCATTCTTTCAGCTTTTTTGTTAGGTATTACCATTGACGTATTTCTGAACACTCCGGGTGTGAATGCTGCTGCTGCGACTATTGTGGCAACATTGAGACCTTTATTTTTATATCTTTTTTATCCTAAAAATGAGGTGGACAGCATGGTGCCGGGAGTGAAGAACAATACAAAACTATTTATCAGATATAGCGTAGCAATGGTATTGACGCACCATACATTATTATTCTTATTGGATGCGATGACTGTGTTTGATTTAAAGCTGGCTGTGATAAGAATAGCTTCATCTACTTTGTTGACTCTTATTTTGCTGATAGCTGTGGATTCATTTTTTTATAGAAAGGGGAGAGTAGGTGGCTAATTTAAAAAATAAATATGAGAAGAGGAAGTACATTATTGCCGCAATTGCAGCGATGATTGTGGTGGTGTATTCCATTCAATTATTTAAACTGCAAATCTTAAGTCCTGAATATAGAAAGTATGCAGACAGTAATGCTTTCTTTAGCAAGACATTGTATCCTGCCAGGGGATCGATATATGACAGGAATGAGAACCTGATTGTTTTTAATCAGCCCACGTATGATGTGATGATGGTGGCAAGGGAGATGATCCAGTTTGATACTTTAGACTTTTGTAACACCTTAAATATTGACCTTGAAACTTATTATCAGCTGAATGCTGATATGAGAGATAAAAGAAAAAATCCCGGTTACTCGTCATACACTCCACAATTATTTAAAACTCAGTTGGATGTGGAAGAATATGGTTTACTGCAGGAAAAGTTGTACAAATTTCCGGGTGTATCGATTCAGAACAGAACTGTAAGGCAATATAAGTATCCGAATATGGGTTTGATATTGGGATATATTGCCGAGGTGGATAAAAACAAAATGGCCTCGGACCCTTATTATGTGAGGGGCGACTATGTGGGGAAGTCGGGTATAGAGCTTTCGCACGAGGAAAACTTGCGTGGCGAGAAGGGTGTGGAGGTACTGTTGCGTGATGCTCACGGCCGTATTCAGGGGAAATATAAGGATGGTGAAATGGACAGGGAGCCTGTGTCGGGACATGATCTTATATTATCTATAGATATTGAATTGCAGGCTTATGGTGAGTATTTGATGCAGAATAAAATTGGCTCGATTATTATGATTGAGCCTAAAACCGGGGAAGTGCTGAGCATGGTAGCGGCACCATCTTATGACCCGGCACTGCTGACGGGAAGGGACTTTGGAAAGAATTATCTGGAATTGGTACAAGATCCGTATAAGCCTTTAATAAACAGGGCGGTTGCCGGTCAGTATCCTCCTGGGTCAACATTTAAACCTTCGCAGGGTTTGATATTTTTGCAGGAGGGCATTATTACTCCTGAAACAAGATATAGCTGCTATGGGGGGTACCCTCCTTTGGGCGGGAGACCTAGATGCCATGGGCATCCGTCACCACTTAATTTGCAGCCATCGATAGCTACATCGTGCAACTCATTTTTCTGTTACGGGCTGAATGCTATGATTGCCAACAGAACTAAGTATGCCAGCAACCTTGATGCCTTTGAGGTGTGGAAGGACTATATGGTGAATATGGGGTTTGGGTATAAACTTGATATTGACTTGCCGTCTGAAAGAAGGGGCTTTATTCCTAACAGTAAGTATTATTCTAATGCTTTTAAGACGGACAGGTGGAATGGTCATAATATAATTTCGATTGCTATTGGGCAGGGTGAGATTTTATCGACTCCGCTGCAGCTGGGTAACTTTGCGGCTATGATTGCCAACAGGGGTTACTACTACAAGCCGCACGTGGTGAAGGAGGTGAAAGGAACTACACTGGATACATTATATACGGAGAGGAGAGAATCGGGAATTGACAGGGAGCACTTTGAGCTGACTGTGGCTGGTATGGCAGATGCTGTAACAAATGGTACGTGCAGGAGGGTGAATATGGAGCCTTATATTACTGTGTGTGGAAAAACAGGTACTGCTGAGAACCCACACGGGGCTGACCACTCTTTGTTTATTGGTTTTGCTCCAAAGGATGATCCCAAGGTGGCGATTGCCGTGATTGTGGAAAATGGGGGCTTTGGTGCTACCAACGCTGTGCCTATTGCAAGACTTATGTTGCAGAAGTATCTTCTTGGAGAAATTATGGAGCAAGATAAGTACCTGGAACAGTCTCTTGCCGAACGCGTGATTCTACCTTTTATATATAAAAAGAATCAGGAGAAGAGTTTGATGGTGAGCAACAATAGCGAATCTAATAATTAAGAGATGTACAGAGTTCAGGATTCATCGCAGGAAAAGGGGCATGTTGATTGGTTTACCGTATCGATGTACCTTATTTTTGTTGTTTTGGGATGGTTTAATATATATGCGGCCAGTTTTGATCTTGAAACGACGGTGAGCATGTTTGACCTATCGAGTCGTGCCGGGATGCAGTTGCTGTGGATGGGCGTATCGATAGTGTTTGGTTTTTTCCTGCTGAAGATTGAGGTTAACTTTTTTGAAACATATGCTTTTCTTTTTTACCTGATAGGTATTGGGGTGCTGATACTGACCTATTTTGTGGCACCGGACATTAAGGGTTCCAGATCGTGGCTGGTGGTGGGAAGCTTTAGAATTCAACCGGCTGAGTTTATGAAATTTGTGATAGCGCTAACTGTAGCCAGGGTGTTTAATATTCACAATTTTGACCTGATGAAGACTAGGAATCTTATAATGGTCTCGGCTATTATATTGCTTCCTGTGCTGATAGTGATTATGCAAAGTGAGACGGGCACGGCGCTAGTTTACCTAAGTTTGATTTTTGTATTATATAGAGAGGGACTTCCGGGTGGTTTTCTATTTATGGGAGTCTCTTTTATTATATACTTTGTGCTGACCATAAAGTTTTCGGAGACAGAGCTTGGATATTTGTCGTTAGGAGAAATAATGACAGCGGGATTAATTATAATTTTTGCCGCAGGCATGGTGAGGAGCTATATGAAGCGTAGGGATGTTCCCATTATTATAATATCGATAGGGCTAGTGGTGACTTTAACTTGCTGGGCCTTATATAAGTTGGGTTTTGACGTGAATATTGGTTTATTTGCAATTGTGGCTCTGGCTTTGACATCGATATATCTTATCTATCTGTTCTTTAGGTTCAGAAAGAAAACTTATTTTTATATTTTCCTTTTTGTGGTTGGCTCGTTTGTATTTGTGGAATCAAGCGAATACGTATTTATGGATGTGATGCAGCCACACCAGCAAATGAGGATAAAAGTGACCCTGGGAATGGAGCAAGACTTGCAGGGGTCGGGCTATCACGTTGGACAATCGAAAATAGCCATTGGTTCGGGCGGGATGTTTGGGAAAGGGTTTCTTAATGGTACTCAGACCAAATTGAAATATGTGCCGGAACAGGATACGGACTTTATTTTTTGCACCATTGGTGAGGAGTGGGGCTTTGTGGGTTCGATTATGACTTTGATATTATTTACAATCTTTATATTCAGGCTTATACATATTGCTGAGAGGCAGGTTTCGACTTTTGGCAGGGTGTATGGGTATGGGGTTATTAGTATTTTCCTTTTTCACCTCTTGGTTAATATCGGTATGGTAGTGGGTATTATGCCTGTAATTGGTATTCCGTTGCCATTTTTTAGCTATGGGGGGTCGTCTATGCTAGGATTTACAATACTACTATTTATACTCCTCAGAATTGATAAGGTTAGAAAAAAATATTAGTTACAATGCATCCGAAATTTAGAATTGAGAGTATCTTTATCTTTTTGAAGACATTTTTGAATGGCGTGGGGCAGATAATGCTTCAGCAAAATATGGTGACCGGCTTTTTGTTTTTAGTGGGTATCTTCATGGGCTCGTTTGAAATGGGGGTGGCTGCCATATTATCAGTGGCAACCGGAATCATTACTGCGAAACTGCTGAAATATGACAAAGAGGAAACGGAGGCAGGGCTGTATGGATTTAGTCCCGCACTGGTGGGTGTGGCCTTAATATTAAATTATGAGCCGACCGCTGTGGTGTGGCTGGCAATAATTATTGGATCGGCAATTGCGGCTATGATACAGCATTTTTTTATTATAAGGAGCTTGCCGGCTTATACTTTTCCGTTTGTGCTGGTGACGTGGATTATTTTATTTGTTTTCAATAATCTGTACGTGTTGGAGCCTTCTCACTTATTAAATAGTGCCAGTGTGCCATTTGAAGTTGAATATATGTTTGGCTTCAGAGGTGTAGGGCAAGTTATATTTCAGGGGGACCTGATAGTGGGTATTATGTTTGTTATTGCTATTGTTATTAATCATCCTATTGCGGCTGCTTATGCTTTGACAGGAAGTGTTCTTTCGGGTGTGGCAGCACTGATGCTTCAATTGCCTAGTCAGTCAGTATTTTTGGGGCTGTTCAGCTATAATGCTGCGTTGTGTGCAATTGTATTTGCAGGAGAGAAAATAAGAAATATAATATTGGCGCTTATTTCCGTCGCTCTGTCGCTGCTGATTGCAATAGTGATGCATAAATATAATTTGACTCAATTAACATTTCCGTTTGTCGCGGCTACTGTATTAACACTTGCAATGGATAAGGGCGTGAAAAGATATATGCAGCCAAAAGTAATTTAAACGACTATTATTAAAGAAAAAACTATGCTTAGAACAACTATTATAACTTTTTTGCTGGCTTGCTTGATATATGTGCAGCCATCTTATGCTCAAATTGAGATGAGTGATAATGCCAAGATAAGTATTATGACTACTTCGCCTTGGTCGGGGGCTTCATATGCTTTGTTTGGGCACACTGCTATATATGTGAAGGACGATGTGACGGGTGTGGAAGGTGTTTTTAATTATGGGTTCTTTGATAAATCGAAGCCTTTCTTTATGATTAATTTCATTCAGGGAAAGACTGATTATGTATTGGGTGTGCAGAGTCTGGATGATTTTGTGGATGACTACAGGGAGAAAGGCGTGGAAGTGGTGGAACAGGAACTGAACATGCGAAAAGAGGAAAAGCAAAGAATGTGGGAGGCTCTGTATATAAATCATTTACCGGAAAATAGGACGTATAGATATAATTACTTTTATGACAACTGTGTGACGCGACCAAGGGACTTGATGGAGGCATTTATAGAGGGTGAGATTATTTATCCGGAGGATACCAAGGAGCAGACTTTTAGAGATTTGATTCATGAGTGTGTAGATTACTACCCATGGATGAAATTTGGTATTGATTTGGTGATTGGGAGTGATGCAGATAAGCCTATTTCGCTTCGTGAAAAGATGTTTTTGCCTATATATTTGAAAAATGCTCTGGAAGAGACTACTGTAGTGAGAAATGACACTGTGCATGAGCCTGTAGTGGCTGATTACAAAGTCATTGCGGCTAAAACAGCGGCGGACAAAAAATATAACGAATTGGGTATTACATCTCCAATGATTATAGCATTCGCACTAATTATTGTGTCAATAATTATATCAGTGATGCAGGTGAGGGAAAAAGGAAATAAATTAATGCCTAAGATATATGACTCGGTACTTTTTGGAGTAGTGGGCGCCGGTGGTTTTATTATTTTCTTTCTTACTTTCTTTTCGACTCACCCGGCAACTGACTCAAACTGGAATTTTGTGTGGATGAATATATTCGCCCTAATTGTTCCTATAGGTATTTGGCTAAAGAGAATGAAAAGTGTGGTTAGTTTGTATCATTTTATTAACTTTGCAGTCTTATTATTATTCATGATATTGTGGAAGCAAATTCCACAAGTTCTCCCAATGGCTACGATTCCCTTTTCGGCTAGTTTATGGATTAGATCGGGGATGAATGCGTTTTGTAGCGTGGCCAAAAAGAAATAAAAGAATTAGATTTATATTAAATGATTAAGATATTATCGTCGATTTTTGCTCTTCTTTCTATTACGACTGTTCTTGCAAGTGATTCAAAGTCGCCTCCCAAGCTTGTGGTGGGGATTACCATCGATCAACTGAGAGGGGATTACTTGGAGATGTTTAAGCATACTTTTGGTGAAGGAGGGTTTAAAAGATTATTGAATGAGGGATTGGTTTACTCTGATACCAAGTTTAATTTTCCATATATAGACAGGGCTTCGGCAATTGCTACTATTTATACCGGGGCCAATCCATCGTATCACGGTATTGTGAGTGAGAATAAATATAACTTGACCGAGGGCCGAGAGGTTTCTTCATTTAAGGATGAGTTCTATAACGGAGTCTTTACTAGTGATCATTTCTCGCCTTTGGGTGTGAGGGT
>CAZSKF010000025.1:13592-14714 GCA_964607405.1 uncultured Proteiniphilum sp.
CTTCTATATCATGGAAGCCGGCACTGGATATTTCGCAATATAATGCTTTTCCATATACACAGAATAGATATAACTTTCAGCATTTCTTTGGGGCTGACAAGAAGAATGGAATGAAGCTTTTGAAGCAATCTCCATATGTTAATGAGGAGGTGAGAATTATTGCTGAGAAGGTTTTGGATTTTAATAAACTAGGACAAAGAGAAAATCCTGACTTCTTAGCTTTGACTTTTTATGCAGGACCGTATGAGAAGTCGTTAGATAAAAACTACTCGGTTGAGATTCAGGATACTTATCACAGACTTGACAAGGAGTTGGAAAGCCTGCTTAATACTATTGAGAAGAGTGTTGGACTGGAGAATGTACTGATTTTTGTGACTTCGACAGGCTATTATAATGAGCAGGAGATATTTCATGATGGCTATACTTCGGCCGGAGGTGATTTCTATCCCGAAAGAAGCACTTCGCTTTTAAATATGTATCTGATGGCTATATATGGCCGCGAGCAGTGGATCAGCAAGTATTATAACCAACAGATATACTTTAATAGAAAATTAATAGAGGACAAGAAAATAAATTTTGTGGAGTTGCAACAGAAAGCTGCTGAGTTTTTAGTTCAGTCGGCAGGAATACAGGATGTTGTGACGTCTCATCAGATGCTTCATGGTGCGTATAACCAAAATGTGCAGTTTTATAGAAACGGGTATTACAAGGGCATATCAGGTGACCTTTACCTTGAATTGCAACCCGGATGGAGACTGAAGTATGAGAATGTAGATACTGATAATAATTATCGCATCAGGGATAATGCAGTGAACAGCCCGGTAATATTTTTTGGCCACAATATTAAACCACAAAAAATTTATCGTACCATTGATGCTACTGAAATAGCACCAAGCGTATCGCACAGATTACGAATTCGGGCACCGAACGGTTCAAAAGCTCCGGTGTTAAAAGAATTATTTTAGTAGAACAACAACATTAATAAATCAATTAGAAAAAAACATAACATAATATGGGATTCAATAAACTTATAGGTAAATTGTTTGGAAATAAGGCCCAGCGAGATTTAAATAAGATCAACCCGATTGTAAATAAAATCAAAGAGGCTTATCCTGCAATTGA
>CAZSKF010000025.1:14814-16907 GCA_964607405.1 uncultured Proteiniphilum sp.
GAGAATGAGGAAATCGTAGTTACAGCTACAGAATTTGATAAGGATTTGGCTGCTTCACATGATTTTGTGACTATTGAAGGTGAAAATGCTATTTATAAAAATCGCTGGACTGCGGGTGGTAACGAAATAGTGTGGGACATGATTCACTATGACGTGCAGCTATTTGGTGGTGTGGTTTTGCACCAAGGTAAGATAGCGGAGATGGCTACGGGTGAGGGTAAAACACTGGTGGCTACTCTTCCTGTATTTTTGAACGCATTAAGCAGAAGGGGTGTTCATGTGGTTACGGTTAACGATTACCTATCGAAACGTGACTCGGAGTGGATGGGTCCTATTTATATGTTTCATGGTTTGTCAGTAGATTGTATTGACAAACATGAACCGAACTCTGATGCCAGAAGAAAGGCATATGAATCTGATATTACTTTTGGTACTAATAATGAGTTTGGTTTTGATTATCTGCGTGATAATATGGCAGTTTCGCCAAAAGATTTAGTACAGAGACTTCATAACTATGCTATTGTGGACGAGGTGGACTCGGTATTAATTGACGATGCCAGAACTCCATTAATTATCTCGGGGCCTGTGCCAAAGGGTGATGATCAGCTTTTTGATGTGTTCAGACCAAAAGTGGAGCAGCTTGTGAAAATACAGAGAGAGTTTACTACCAAACTGCTTGCGGAGGCTAAGACCAAAATGGCTTCGGATGATAAGAAAGAGCAGGAAGAGGGTATGTTGCTTTTGTTTAGATCATACAAGGGTATGCCTAAATATAAGCCACTTATTAAGTTTTTGAGTGAACAGGGCGTGAAGGCTGCATTATTGAAAACTGAGGAGTTTTATATGCAGGAGCAATCTAGAAATATGCACGTTGCAACGGATCCGTTATATTTTGTGATTGATGAAAAGCAAAATAGCATTGAGCTTACTGACAAAGGTATTGATATGCTGACGGGAAATTCTGATGACCCGCACTTCTTTGTTCTTCCTGATATTGCAGGTCAGTTGGCAGAGCTTGACAATATGGATATTTCGGATGAAGAAAAGGCTAACAGCAAGGATGAATTGCTGCAAAACTATTCTATCAAATCAGAGCGTGTACATACCGTTAATCAGCTATTGAAGGCATATACTTTATTTGAAAAAGATGATGAGTATGTAGTGATTGACAACAAGGTGAAGATTGTTGATGAGCAAACAGGTCGTATAATGGAGGGTCGTAGATATTCGGACGGTTTACACCAGGCTATTGAGGCTAAGGAGCATGTGAAAGTGGAAGCTGCTACGCAAACTTTTGCTACAATTACGCTTCAGAACTATTTTAGAATGTATAATAAACTTTCCGGAATGACCGGTACCGCAGAAACGGAAGCTGGTGAGTTTTGGGATATCTATAAATTAGATGTTGTGGTGATTCCTACTAATCGTCCGATAAAAAGGAATGATATGAATGACCGAATATATAAGACGAAAAGAGAGAAATATATGGCTGTTATAGAAGAGGTAGAGAGCTATATTTCTAAAGGTCGTCCGGTATTGGTGGGTACAACATCGGTGGAGATTTCTGAGCTGTTGAGCAGAATGCTTAGCATAAGGAAGATTAAGCACAATGTGCTGAACGCTAAATTGCACCAGAGAGAGGCTGAAATTGTAGCTAACGCTGGTCAGGAGGGTATGGTTACCATTGCTACCAATATGGCTGGTCGTGGTACGGATATTAAGTTGACGCAAAAAGTAAAGGATTCGGGCGGTTTGGCTATTATTGGTACTGAGCGTCACGAGAGTAGGCGTGTGGACAGACAGCTTAGAGGTAGAGCCGGTCGTCAGGGTGACCCAGGTTCATCTGTTTTCTTTGTTTCTCTAGAAGATGACTTGATGAGATTATTTGCAACAGAAAAAATTGCAGGCTTGATGGACAGAATGGGCTTTAAAGAGGGTGATGTGTTGGAGCATGATATGCTTAACAAATCAGTGGAGAGAGCTCAAAAGAAAGTTGAAGAAAACAACTTTGGTATCAGAAAGCGCTTGCTGGAGTATGACGACGTTATGAATTCACAACGTGAGTTGATATATAAACGCAGAAGAAATGCTTT
>CAZSKF010000025.1:17007-18997 GCA_964607405.1 uncultured Proteiniphilum sp.
TGGAAGGATCATCTTCGTGAGATGGATGATTTGAGACAATCTGTGCAGAATGCCAGCTATGAACAGAAGGATCCGCTATTGATATATAAGCTTGAGTCGTTTAATCTGTTTAAGCTAATGGTGAACGATGTGAATACTAAAGCTGTATCTGTATTGATGCGTGGTCAGATTCCAATTAGAGACTCTGAGAGTGTGAAGGAGGCTGCACCGGAAACAAAAACAGACTATAGTAAGTATAAAACTCAGAAAGATGAAGTAGGCAACCCAGAACAAGGCGGTGAAGCTAAACAGCCTGAGAGAAAACTTGCCCCAATAAGAGTAGAGAAAAAAGTGGGAAGAAATGACCCTTGCCCATGCGGTAGCGGTAAAAAATATAAAAACTGCCACGGAAGAAATGAGTAATTAATTTAAAAATTACAAATACATAATGTTAAGGAGGATGATGCCAAATTGAGGCAACATCCTCCTTATTTTTTTATTTATGTGCACTAAATTGAAATTATGACTTGATAAATAAAAATCAGGGTGAAAGTATCATTTTTACGCCTCATTTTTTTGTTAAATCATGAAAAAGATGTAATTTAGTGTATTATTTTAAACATATAGACTATATATATTTAATATCATGATATACAGTGATATATAAATATTGATATAATGCTAATTAATCAATTAAAAGTATGATTGACCAAGAAGATAGAGTCATTAGGATTAACATTGAAGATGAAATGAAATCGGCGTACATCGACTATTCGATGTCCGTTATTGTATCGAGAGCCCTGCCTGATGTTAGAGATGGATTTAAACCGGTTCACAGACGTATTTTGTTTGGTATGTCTGAGTTGGGTAACGCTTCTGACAAACCGCATAAGAAATCGGCCAGAATTGTCGGGGAAGTTTTAGGTAAGTATCACCCACACGGAGATTTGTCCGTATATAACGCTATGGTTCGTTTGGCACAAACGTGGAGTATGAGATATACTCTTGTGGACGGACAGGGTAATATGGGTAGTGTGGACGGAGATAGTCCGGCTGCTATGCGTTATACTGAGGCAAGATTAAATAAACTATCCGAAGAGATGCTTCGCGATATAGAGAAAGATACAGTTGACTTTCAGCTTAACTTTGATGATACACTTAGAGAGCCAACAGTGCTGCCTACAAGAATTCCAAACCTATTGATAAATGGGGCTTCGGGGATTGCTGTGGGTATGGCAACAAATATGGCACCCCATAATTTATCGGAAGTAATTGACGGTATTGTTCAGTATATTGATAATATATACATTACAGTAGAGGAGCTAATGCAATATATTAAGGCTCCTGATTTTCCAACCGGTGGATATATTTATGGATATAAGGGTGTTAAAGAGGCATTTGAGACCGGAAGAGGTAGAATTGTGATGAGAGGTAGAGCGGAGATAGAATCTGTGAGAAATAGTGAGCAGATTATAATCTCTGAGATTCCTTATCTGGTTAATAAGGCTGACCTTATTAAAAATATTGCTGATCTGGTTTCAGAAAAAAGAATAGAGGGTATATCTAATATCAATGACGAATCTGACAGACAAGGTATGAGAATTGTGGTTGATATTAAGAGAGATGCAAATGCTAACGTTGTGCTGAATACTCTTTATAAAATGACTGCTTTGCAATCTTCTTTCAGTGTAAATAATATTGCGCTTGTAGAGGGACGTCCTGTTCTTCTTAATCTTAAGCAAATGATTGTTTATTTTGTTGATCACAGACATGAGGTAGTTGTAAGAAGAACCCAGTTTGAACTCAACAAGGCTGAGGAGAGAGCTCATATTCTGGAGGGATTGATTATTGCCTCAGATAATATTGATGAAGTTATTTCTATTATCAGAAGTTCTTCTACTCCTCAAAATGCGATGCAGCGACTTATCGAAAGATTTGAACTAAGTGAGGTTCAATCGCGTGCTATTGTTGAGATGAGATTGAGACAACTAACAGGACTAGAGCAAGATAA
>CAZSKF010000025.1:19097-21555 GCA_964607405.1 uncultured Proteiniphilum sp.
CCTTTAAGTGAGTTTAGAACTCAAAGTAGAGGAGGAGTAGGGGCCAGAGGTTCTCAAACTAGAGATGAAGACTTTGTGGAATATATATATCCTGCTACAAATCACAACTATATGCTGCTGTTTACCCAAAAAGGTAAATGTTATTGGCTGAGAGTGTTTGAAATTCCTGAGGGTACTAAAACCTCGAAAGGTAGAGCTATTCAGAATTTACTTAATATTGATTCAGACGATAGTATCACGGCATTTATTAGGGTGAATACACTTGATGATGAGGACTATATTAATTCAAATTACTTAGTGTTTGTAACAGAGCAAGGTGTAATTAAAAAGACTCTGCTGGAAGCTTATTCAAGACCAAGACAGGCTGGGGTTATTGCTATGGGATTAAGAGAAGATGATAAGGTTATATCTGTAAGAATGACAGACGGAACTAAGGATATCATTATGGCAAATAGAAACGGTAGGGCTGTAAGATTTGACGAAGCAGACGTGAGACCAATGGGTAGAACTGCTACTGGTGTGAGAGGTATGAGGCTGGATGAAGATGGTGACGACCGTGTAATAGGTATGATTGCTATGGATTCGAATTCATCTGAATCAATAATGGTGGTTTCGGAGCAGGGATACGGAAAAAGAACTCTATTGAACGATGAAAATGGTGAGCCGGTTTATAGAATTACCAGAAGAGGAGGTAAGGGTGTGAGAACACTTAATATAACTGATAAGACTGGAAAATTGGTGTCAATCAAGAGTGTTACAGATGAAAATGATTTGATGATTATAAATAAATCAGGTATCACTATTCGCTTAAGTATTTCTGAAATACGCTTAACAGGCCGTGCTACTCAAGGAGTTAGACTAATTAACCTAGATAAGAGAAATGATGAAATTGCTTCAGTTTGTAAGGTTAATTCACTAGATGAAGATGAGATATCAATAGAGGATATACTACCTGAAGGTTCAGAATAACTTGAAAAAAGTGAATAAATAAACATTGAAGTATTGGTAGTAATTAAACTATTTCTACCTTTACAGTCAATTATATTATAGATACATCAAAAATTAAAAAGTAGAATTATAATTTCAAAAAGAAAAACAAGAATGAAAGTGATGAGAAAATTATTATTATTAAGCATGGTAACTATTTTTGCCACCACATCTGTTGTTGCGCAAAAATCTGTAATTCGAGATGCCAAGAGATCTTTAGGTAGTAATGATCTTAATGAAGCTCGAACGTTGATAAAGCAGGCCATAGAAAACCCTGAGACAGCAAACGAAGCTGAAACCTGGAAAATTTATGGTGACATAGGAGACAAAGCATTTGATAATGAAAGAACAAAAGAGATGCTTTCGCAAAATGCAAACGAACAGGTTATGTATGATGGATTGCTAGAATCATTTGGTCCATATATTAAAGCTGACTCTTTGGGCGAAATTCCAAATGCTAAAGGAAAAGTAAGAAACAAATTTAGAAAAGACATTCAAGGAAAACTTAAAGCTAATCACCAATTCTATATTAATGGTGGAATCTTTTATAACGAGAAGAATGATTTTGCAAAAGCAACAGAGTTTTTCGAAACTTATTGGAATATTCCTACTCTTTCAATATTTGATGGTGTAAAAGATGCATTCGTGTTAGATAGCACTTACCAAACTATTAAGTATTACGCTATTCTTACGGCAATTCAAGGTGGAGACCACAATAAAGCTCTAGGTTTGATAAAAAAAGCTGCTGATGAGCCTTTTATTGAAAATAGCGCATTCACAGAAAGTGATCTATATGAATTAATGGCAAGTGAATATATGCAAATTGGTGATACTGCTAAGCACGTTGAAGCTCTTTATGCAGGAGCTGATAGATTCCCCAAGAGCACATACTTTATTCCTAACCTAGTTAATGTATTCATTAAGAACGGTGAGAACGATAAAGCTATGCAATATCTTGACACAGCTATTAAAAATGACCCATCTAACGCATGTGATTTAAATAGTGTTAAAGGAGCCCTTTTGGCAGAAAAAGGTGATTACGCAGGAGCAGAAGAGGAGTATAAGAAAGCATTAGCTCAAGATCCTAACTGTGAAAGAGCCTTAGAAGCGATTGCAGTAAATTATATCTTGCAAGCACAAGATTTGAAAGAGATCACAGCAACAATGTCTGATAGAAAAGAACAGCTTGAGAATGATAAGAAAACAATCGAGCTGTATGAAGCATCACTACCATATTTAGAGAAATTCAGAGATGCTTTGGTTGCAAGTAATGCTGACACATCATTGTTGGACGGAGCTCTTATGAAATTGAGAAACGTTTATTACAACTTGAGTATCATGGGTGTTGATAAATCAGCTGAGCTTTCAAAAATTGAAGAGCAACTAGGATTGTAATAAATATTAATTTAAGTACTATACTTAAATAAGATAAACCCAAGGCTTGGAGGAACTTTCCAAGTCTTGGGTTTTT
>CAZSKF010000026.1:0-7075 GCA_964607405.1 uncultured Proteiniphilum sp.
TGATTTTAACATGTGAAACAGCATTTTGTTACTTTTCCGAGTTTTTCCGGGTTTTTGCGAAGTTTTGCAAGGTTTTTCGCCGTTTTTTCATGCTTTTATGTGGTTTTTCTCAGCATTTGCAGGGTTTTTGCAAGTAAAAGTGTTAATTTGCGCCGTTTTCAATTTTAAATACATGTTAGTTAGGGTGTGATTATTTAAATCGCTTAAACTGAAAAATATCGCCATTTTTAGTGTTTCGATCATGATTTTATCAAATCAAATGCTAATTGTGATGTTATATAATGTTAAACTTTTGTTTTATGTGAAATTGCTAATGTTGTGATTATTAGTGTTATATGGCTTTTAGTGAAAAATATAAAATGTTTTTATGGCATTTGTGCCGCAAAGCTGTTGTAGGATTCAGTTTTTTAGTATTACCTTTGTCTCATCGGAGCCAGGCGTGGTTCCCTCGTGCCTAGGATTTGGCTTCATAATGTTTAATTAAAAAATGAATCAATTATGAAGAGAAATAATTTTAATTTCAATACATCATGGATGTATTATTTGAGAAATAGCGGTTTTCCTGCTATGTATAGATTAGTGTTTGTAACTTTAGAGAGCTATACTGATAAAGTGGATGACGAATACTTTAATAGTAAAGTGAACGAGTTGGCAAAACTATTGTCGAAGGTGGAAGAAATAAAGTATCACTCGCGCAAGCATGAGACTACTATAATTTTAGAAGCTTACCGACAAACTAGGCTCCGTTATGTTTCAGAGATTAGGGCAAAGCTGAAAACTTTTAAAAATTCGGTATATCAAGATCAATCAGTGCCGGGAACATTTTTGTTTGACTGGTTTGAGTCTCGTGCTCCGCAATTGATGACTAGTGCTCAGTTTGAAATATCAGGATTTATTGCAACAATATCAAATGACCTTTCAAATAATATAGAGGTGATTGAAGCAATAGAAGCTCTGGGAATTGATAATCTATTTAATGATTTGATAGAAACAGAGGGTTTATATCTTGAACTTTTTTATAAAAGAGGTGTAGCATGGGCAGAAAACAAAGATCCTATGATAGATACCTTGAGCATAAGACAGGAAGCTATTTGGGAAATTCAGTCTGTGTTTCAGTTTATAAAGGAGAAGATTAGAAAAGGCGATGTAATGTTTGCCGAAGTTATGGGTGCATTACAAAAAAATCTCGAACCTTTACGCATTACTGTCAAAAGAAGACAGACTGCTAAAAAGTCCGAGATTAACTCTGAAAACCCTTCCGACGTTATTACGAGGTATATAGCAAATGGTTCTTATGACAAAGAGAATTTTACTATGCCAATGGAAGAGAGTATCAAAGATGAGAAGATTGCTTAATAAATAGTTACGAGGCTACTAAATAAGCGTTTCTTCAGTAAAGGGTCATGTTACGAGGGCCATGATCCTTTTAATATTTTTATTATATTAATTCTTTTCTTGATCTCACACACTAGTGGGATTTAGGAGAGAATTATGTTAATTCGTTGAATTGTTTTGCAAAAGTAGAACTTATTTTTATAACTGGCAAAACTAATACGTTAAAAGTGGTGCATTTGCACTATTTTGTACCAAAATACACCGTTTTATCCACTTTTTGTGCAACTTTTCACCCATAAAACGCAATTTTAGTCCAATTTGTTTGCTTTTTCTACAAAAATCATACTTCGTTATTGTTTTCTTATTTGTTGCTGACTCTACTTATAAGGCAGGTGTTTTTCTTGTTAGATTTTAATGATTTGTTTGCATATTCTATATACATATTTTACCTTTGGAGGATAAACTAAAAAATAATCAAAATAAACTTAACAATTATGGCAGATCAAAAGGTGTTTGTGGCTTCGGATGAGGCTAAGGGTAAGGCTAAGCAGTTGAGACTGTTTGCAATGATGGCGTGGATAATAGCAATTGCCGGTGAGGTGTTTGCAATTATTAAACTTATTGGCAACGAAACATTGGTAATGTTGATTGTGGCTATTGTGATAATCCTAGCATTGTCAATCACAGGTTCTGTATTATGGAAAAAATCGAATAGGCTTGATCCTGCTTCTGAGAAGGATAAGTTTAGGTTTTTTGTTCAAAATCAATTAGGTGCAATTATGGCTGTGTTGGCTTTTTTGCCGTTGGTGCTACTGATTTTTACTAATAAGGACTTAGACGGCAAAACTAAAGGTGTTGCAGGTACTGTTGGAATTATAGCACTACTTATAGCCGGAATAATGGGGATTGATTTTAATCCGGCTTCTGTGGAAAAATACACTGAACAGATTAATGCACAAACGGATTTAATCAAGAACTTGAATAATGGTGTCGATTTTGTGTATTGGACAAATCATGGTAATAAGTATCACTTGGATTCGGACTGTCAGCATATACGTGGACGTGAGCAGCATAGCGGCACTGTGGCTGAGGCGTGGGAAGAAAGAAAGATTGGAGACTCGGAGCTTTGCGCTACTTGCAGAAAGGCGGCTGAGAGAAAGATTGGAGCCGAGGCTATAGATGATGAGGATATCGTAGAGGCTGCATAGCCTATAATATATACTATAAAAAAAGACTGCAAAGATTGTGATTAAATCACGTTTTGCAGTCTTTTTGTTTTGTATGCTAGTTGCGGATTATATGCTAAATCTGATCGTAAGGTAGATTTGCAATCATATCGGATATTTTGTCAATTCCTTCTTGAAGAGGTTTTGAAACCATGCCTTTCATCAATGCGTTGATTTTTGAACGGATGGTGATTTTCATTTTCGTGTCTTTTTCTCCTTTTTGAACCAGTTGAATCCATAGATATGTTTCAAAAGGCAAGTTTTCCGATTGAAACTTAATTAGTTTGTTGGGCTCGCGTTCCACAATATTGAATTTTACATTGCCTACGGGGCTGATATTGAAAGAGCATGAGTCTTGATCAAACTTGAAATCCTTTATCTTGTCTTGCGGAACCTTGTCTTTTACTAGTTCTAGCTTGCTTAGGTCAGATAAAACACGAAATATATCCTCGTCATTGTGAGGGATTGTTTTTATATCGCTAATAAATTCTGTCATATGTTGTTATTATTAGATGTCACCACTCCATTTGTCCGGTGCTTTTCTCCAGTTTTGAAGTGTGCCAAGATCCGACTCTTCGATGTAGTCAATTCTAAGAGCTTCGTCTAGTACGGCGTCGTAATTTGTTAATGTGGTGAGGTTTACGCGTGCTTCGTGCATGCTTTCGTCTGCCACTGGGAAATTGTATGTGAAGATAGCTACCATGCCCAGAACATCAGAACCGGCACGACGTATTGCTTCAACTGCTTTTAGGCTGCTTGTGCCTGTTGATACTAAGTCTTCAATTACTACAACTTTTTGCTTTGGTTTTAGGTCTCCCTCAATTAGGTTTTCAAGTCCATGACCTTTTGGTGCCGAGCGTACATATACGAAAGGTAGTCCCAATACATCGGCAACAATTGCACCAGGGGCAATTGCACCTGTGGCTACGCCTGCAATGGCTTCTACATTTGGGTACTTTTCCAGAATCAATCGTGCAAATTCTACTTTAATGAAGTTGCGTACTTCGGGGTATGACATTATTTTTCTATTGTCACAGTAGATTGGAGATTTCCATCCGGACGCCCATGTGAAAGGATTAGAGGGTTGTAACTTGATTGCTTTAATTTTTAAAAGCTTGTCAGCCGTGAGTTTTTCTACACTGTTCATAATATCAATTTGTCTTATTAGTTTTCAGATGAGTTGCAAAAGTAGTGGTTTTTATCGTGAAGTGGACACTTTTGTCTAAAATAATTTTAGATGGCTTCGCCTATTGTTGCTACACTTATTTTAATGTTGTCGGCTTCAAGTAGTGCTTTTGCGCTTGCTTCGATGGTTGATCCTGTTGTTATAATATCGTCTATGAGCAGGATGTGTTTGTTTGAGTAAAGGTTGGGGTTTACTAGTTTGAAGATGCCATCTACATTTTCCCAGCGTTTTGTTTTTGATAGGTGGGTTTGTGAAGGGTTATGTATTTCTCTTACCAGATTGTCTGATGATACGGGTATTGAGGTTGCCTGTGAAATACCTTGTGCTATGATTTCGGATTGATTGTAACCTCTGGCTTTTAGTTTTTTGTGATGAAGGGGTATGGGTACAATCAAATCTATAGTTTCGATGAATTTACTTCCTAAAAGATCTTCACCAAATAGTTTGCCAATTTTGTATCCTACCGCTTTGTTGTTTTTATATTTTAGTTCATGTATTATGGGGCGAAGCATTCCATCTTTATTGAAGTTGAGAAAAGTGGCTACTCGTTCAAACGGAAATCTGCCTGCCAATATTTTTTCGGCAGAGTTGTTTACTTGGTCGTGATTTTTGGTGCGAGGCAGTGAGTATAGGCAATGAAGACATATGCACTCTTCGGTGAGCAATTTACAATCGCATACAGGGCACGTGTTGGTATGAAATAAGGCGAATATTGCTTTTAATAGCTTTACCATGGATCTTCTTCGTTGTTAGTTGATATTTTATCTAGACATTTTATTATCTCGTTCATTTCAAAACCGCGAGATAGTGCAAACCTAATTACCTTCGTTCGTTTGTCGTATTCGGTTTCTGCCTTCACGCTATCATACTTTTTTTTAATAATAGGCATTAGATGTTCTGTTAGCTCTTCGGGTTCTAGTTCACTTAAAACAGAATCTATGATACTTGTTGGAATTTGTTTTTGTGCCAGTGTGTATCTTATTTTCTTTTCTCCCCATTTTAGAAAAGTTATTTTGTCGTTTACAAAACTACGAACGTATCTCTCTTCGTCAATGAATTTGTTCTCTTTGAGTTTGTCAATGATGTTGTTGATACTTTCGGGTGTTTGTTGTAGTCTGTATAGTTTTTGTTTTATGTCATATATACAGTACTCCTTTCGTGAGCATATTCTCATCATTCTCGAAAGTGCATTCTTTTCTGATATAGGTTTCTTTTCCATGTTCTATTGTTTTATTGCCCTGATCATTCTTTTATTTCCTGCCAAGTCTGTTTTGAGTTGTATATCTTTAAATCCTTTTTCATTAAGCATCTGTTTGGTCTCTTCTGCATAATATTGATTGATTTCAAAATATATGCGTCCGCCATTATTCAGTGAGTTGTTGGCAAAGTCTGAAATGTGTTTGTAAAACAATAAAGGATTATCGTTTGGCACAAATAATGCTAATGATGGTTCGTGCTCTATGACGGTAGAGTGCATTATGCTTTGTTCTTGTTCGGTGATGTATGGCGGGTTGCTTACTATTACATCAAATGTGTGCTCCGATATTTTGGTTTGTAGAATATCTGCTTGGCTAAATGATATGCTTACATTATTTAGTTTTGCATTTCTGTTGGCTACTTCCAGTGCAGGCGTAGATATGTCCCAAGCAAATACTTTGGCATTTGTGATGTTTTTCGCTAACGATACGGCTATGCATCCGCTTCCGGTGCCTATATCGAGTAGGGATATGTTTTTATTTCCCTCTTCATTTATAATCCACTCTACAAGCTCTTCCGTTTCGGGACGTGGAATAAGTACATGCTTGTTTACAAGAAACCTTAGATTGTAGAATTCTGTTTCTCCAAATATATATTGTATTGGTTCTAATAATTTTAGCCTGCCTATTATTTCAATTATGATTTTTAGCTGTTGGTCAGATAAATTGTTAATTTTGTACGATATAGATTCTGCTAAAGAGATATTGAGCTTAGTTGTGAGAATCATTCTTGCAATTGTGCTGATTTCGCTTGGCGAATAGATTTCCTGAAGCTCATTTGCGATATAATCTCTTAGATTGGACATGAGTGTAAGTTTTATTTTATTTGTGAGATGGCAAAGATAGAAAAAATGAAGATTGACGAGAAATATATGAGGCGTTGTTTGCAGCTGGCCATGAAGGGTAGGGGTGCTACGTTGCCCAACCCGATGGTGGGGGCTGTGATAGTGGAGAATGATGAGATAATAGGTGAGGGTTATCATCAAAGGTATGGGGGGCCTCATGCAGAGGTTAATGCCATAAGCTCTGTTGTGGATAAGAGTCGCTTATCTAATTCTACCATTTATGTTTCGTTGGAGCCATGTGCTCATTATGGAAAAACGCCTCCGTGTGCTGAGCTTATTGTTAGTAGTGGAATTCCCAGAGTTGTAGTGGCCACTACAGATCCCAATCCTGCTGTTGCCGGCAAGGGTATTGATATTTTGCGCAATGCCGGTGTGGAGGTTACAACTGATGTGCTGAAAGATGAAGCTATGGAATTGAACAGGGTGTTTATTACTAATCAGGTTTATAAAAGACCATATGTGGTATTGAAATGGGCACAAAGCAGTGATGGTTTTATGGATGTGGAAAGGGAGGTTGGGGATAATAAGCCTGCGGTGCAATTTTCAAATGATGTTTCTTCTGTTTTTGTTCATAAGCTGCGTACTGAGATTAAGGGAATAATGGTTGGTACAAATACGGCATTGTTAGATAATCCCAGATTGACTTCTCGTAATTGGTTTGGGGCAAATCCAACAAGAATAGTTGTGGATAGAGTGGGGAGACTGCCGTCAGGTCTTTTTCTTTTTGATGGTGAGGTGAAAACTATTGTGTTTACTGAGCTTGATGATTATCCAATTGTTGATGAAATGGTGATGCCGATTGTTATCGATTTCTCTCACAATGTTGTTACTCAGATTTTGAATAGCCTGTATGAGCAAAATGTCTCATCTGTGATGGTGGAGGGTGGTGCAGGATTGTTGAGTAGCTTTATAAATGAGGGCTTGTGGGATGAAGCATTTATTGAGGTTTCGTCGCAATATTTGAATAATGGGGTTGTGGCTCCTTTTCTCAGGCTTGATAGTGCTAAGGTGGTTGATTATAATGATTCTATTCAATACCTTTTAAAGAATAAAAGAACTCAAAATATTGTTTAAATGTTCGCTTTACTATGGTTAAAGCAGAAAATCTTTTTACTTTTGCACAACTTATAAGTATTGTACAATATATATTGAAACAAATGATTAAAAAATATTTTTACCACTCTGTTGGTATATTCTTGTGGATCTTGATGTTAACTTCATGCCTGG
>CAZSKF010000026.1:7175-9527 GCA_964607405.1 uncultured Proteiniphilum sp.
TTTTACCACTCTGTTGGTATATTCTTGTGGATCTTGATGTTAACTTCATGCCTGGGCTCAAGTACAAATGAGTATGTGGCTTCTAAGGATGCTCAAATCTACTCTTTTAAGTTGACTTCATCGGTTGATAGCAGCAGTTATTTAAGTGGTACCAAATTTAGCATAGACCAAGTTAAAGGTCAAATATTTAATCGTGATTCATTGCCATATCTTTATGAGGTGGATAGTGTTCTGGTTAGTATCACAGGGGCATCTTCTCTGGGTTACTCTAAAATAGAGTTCAAATTGCGTGATAATGACAGTTCTTATACATGGAATGGTAAAGATTCTGTAGCTGTGCATAGATTGAAGTCTATTGAAACCACTGCTGAAGATGGAAAAACTATCCTTAAGTATGACTTTAAGTTAAATACTCATCAACAGGACCCATATATAATTAATTGGGATAAGATTTCTGATAATTATCTTGCTAATATTGATATTCAGGAACAAAAAACTGTTTCTTTTAAAAACAAGTTTATAACATACTATAAGGCTTCTGGGCAGATTAGAGCTTCTGAGGCTATGACTTCTAACGCCGGAGAATGGGAGCAAATTGTAGTTGCAGGTCTTCCTTTAACAACAAGCTTGTCATCAGTGACTTCGGTTGTAAGTCTTGAAACTCCGGTACTTTATGCTATTGACACTGCGGGCAATGTGCTTGTTTCATATGATGGTGCATTGTGGAATATTGTTGATACAGATTATGAAGTGAAAACTATTTATGGAGAGCTACCTTTTATTACAGGCGAATTTGCAATTCTTGTAGCTATATCTGTAGATGGTGATTTGAAGTTTGCTACTACAACTGATTTTGAATCATTTGATATCTTGAATAATCTTCCTTCCGAATTGCCTGTTGAGGGATTTTCTTCTGTAAGTTTGAATAACCCATCTGTTTACTCTGCTAAATATATATTATTGTATGGCGGGAAGGATAATAGTGGCACACCTAGCGACGATATTTGGATTATCCAAAAAGATGGTAATGAAATTAAAACAATAACAGAAGACATATCTTTAGTAATTGATGATGCTCAGCTGTTTTTGTATGATAATAAGGTTTATCTGTTGGCAAGAGAAGAGGGGAAAAACAAACTCTACTTTTCTAACAACTATGGATTAAATTGGACATGGGGTGGTGAAAACCAGGTTGTGTCTGAGGATATGTTGCCAAGAAAAGGGGCGTCTGTAATTTCAGATTCTGATAATTTTATATGGATTTTTGGTGGAGAGTACTCAAGTCAGTCTCAAATAGTTGATGTTTGGCGTGGAAGGCTAAACAAGCTAGCTAAATAATACTAAGATTATAAAATACTATATGGGTTAAGACTACGTTATAGAAAGACAAACAAATTGTTTATATTATGAGACAAACAAGGTTTCTTTCTTTCTTTCTGATTATTTGTGGTTTTAGCATATTTTTAAGTCTTGCTAGTGCGCAAGAGTATATTCATGAGGTAGGTGGAGGAGTTGGAGCATCTTTTTATATGGGAGATGCCAATAGAACCAAAATATATAGTGATGTGGGTCCTTCAGTGGGATTGATGCATAGATATAATTTTGATCTTAATTGGTCTCTTAAATCCAATCTGGTAGTTGGTTCTGTTTCGGGTGATACTCGAAATACTTCTAATGTATTCCCCAACTTGAATGAATATTCTTTTAAGAGGACCTTTTTTGAATTGGGTAGCCAGGTTGAATATAACTTATTTAGATATAGTGATAAGTTTTCGTATTTGAATACCAGGGGTTATACACCATATCTTTTTACAGGGGTTGGTGTAACATTAGCTACGGGTGATGATTTATTCTTTAATGTTAATGTTCCGATAGGACTTGGCTTTAAATATAAGATAAAGGAAAGATTCAACGTTGGTGTTGAGTTTTCGATGCGAAAACTTTTTGGTGACGACTTTGATGTTACCAATAAGTCTAATGAATGGAGCTTGGATTCTCCATATGGTATTAAAAGTAGTTTTATTAAAAACAAGGACTGGTACTCTGTAACTATGTTTTTTGTTACGTGGGAGTTTGGTGCTAAACATGATCCTTGTTGTGGAGGTAATTAAGAGTGAATTAAATAATATATGCCGTTAATTGACAAAATAGATACAAACAATGTCCCCAACCATGTGGCTATAATCATGGATGGAAACGGAAGATGGGCAAAACATAAAGGACTAGACCGAAGTGAGGGGCATAGAAAAGGTGTTGACTCAGTTCGAAAAGTGGTTGAGGCTGCTGTTAAGGCTAAAGTCAAATGGCTAACCATTTATGCTTTTTCTACCGAAAACTGGATGCGTCCGGATG
>CAZSKF010000026.1:9627-11138 GCA_964607405.1 uncultured Proteiniphilum sp.
GTCAAATGGCTAACCATTTATGCTTTTTCTACCGAAAACTGGATGCGTCCGGATGATGAGGTAGATGCTCTTATGGAACTGATGGTTATGGCTGTTGCAAGTGAAACACCACAGTTAGTAAGACAGGGTGTTCGTTTAACTATGATTGGTGACACTAACCGTCTTCCTAAGGATACACAAGATTCCATCAAAAGATGTATGGATGCTACTAAGGATGGTGAAAACCTAAACTTGGTTGTAGCTATAAGTTATTCATCAAGATGGGAGCTGTCAGAGATTACGAAAGCTATATGTTCTGATGTTGAAAAAGGTATAATATCTGTTGATAACATTGATGATAAAACTATCAGTAACTATTTGACAAAGCGAAGTGTGCCGGATGTTGACTTGTTGATAAGAACGGGGGGTGAGGTTAGGATAAGTAACTTTTTGCTTTGGCAGGCTGCTTATGCTGAACTTTGTTTCACGGAATGCCTTTGGCCCGATTTTGGACAAGATGAGTTTTTTGAGTCAATTATAGAATTTCAAAAAAAAGAACGTCGCTTTGGTAAAACAAGCGAACAATTAGAATTAGAAACCGATTTAGAATAGACTTGCATCATCATGTTTTAATATATGAGATGCTATAAAAAAATAACAATGTTAAAGAAAAGACTTCAATTAGTATTTATATTTGCTGCAATAATATGTATGTCTTCGTTTGCGCAGGTTGCTGTGAATGATACAATACCAGTGAGCAAATCAGAAGATATGCCGGTAGTAAACTACTCGGCTACACCAAAGAAGTATATAATTGCGGATATTGATGTTTCAGGAGTAGAGGGCACAATGTATGAAGATCAACACTTTGTGCTGTTTGGATATTCTGGATTGGAGATAGGGCAAGAAATTCAAATTCCGGGTGAGGATATTTCTAATGCTGTTAAACGCTTTTGGAGACTAGGTTTGTTTTCTGATACCAAGATATTACAAACTAAAATATCAGGCGATAGCGTATGGCTGGAGATTAAGCTTACAGACAGACCTAGGGTTTCGGATATTCGCTATTCGGGTGTTAAGAAGAGTGAGCGTGAAGATATTGAAAGGAAGGTTTCTATGGTAAAGGGTAATCAAATAACTCCAAACCAGATTAACGCTGCAAAAAATATAATTGAAAGATATTTCGATGAGAAAGGTTTTGGTGATGCCAAAGTTTCAATCATGGAGCGCCCAGATGTTAGTGGGAAAAATATGGTGATATTAGATATTGATGTTGATAAGAAAGAAAAAATCAAGGTTCGCAAAATCAATATCTCAGGAAATGAGGCTATTTCTGACGCCAAACTTAAGTGGGCTATGAAGAAGACCAACGAAAAGGGTAATCTGAGACACTTATTTAGAACTAAGAAGTATGTGGAAAGTCTTTATAAAGAAGATAAGAGAAATCTAGTCAATAAGTATCATGAATTTGGATATAGAGATGCTGAGATTGTAAGAGACTCTGTTTACAAAGTTGACGACAAGACCGTGGG
>CAZSKF010000026.1:11238-21554 GCA_964607405.1 uncultured Proteiniphilum sp.
GTGGTTCCTAATCAGGAAGATGGAACGGTTGACTTAACATATCCTTTGACATCTAAAGGTAATGACCAAATAGAGTTTTCAGCCGGCTGGGGTGTTACAGGTCTGGTAGGAAAGTTAAGTTTGAAGTTGAATAACTTCTCAGTGAAAAACTTAATAGATCGTCAAAATTATAGAGGTATTATCCCACAAGGTGAAGGGCAAACATTGATACTGAGTGCTCAAACTAATGGACAGTATTATCAATCGTATCAGTTCTCTTTTATAGAGCCATGGTTTGGAGGTAAGAGACCTAATAACTTTTCTTTGAACGGTTATTACTCAAGATACACTGGTATGAATACAAACTTCTACTCGCAAAATAATCCATATATGTATGGAGGATACGATCCGTACAACCCATACTATGGTGGAGGATATGGTGGTTATGGAGGATATGGTGGTTATGGTGGTGGATACTATCAGGATATGATGGAGTATTCGTATGACCCAAATCAAGTATTCGAAATGATTGGAGCTTCTATTGGTTATGGTAAGCGCTTGGATTGGCCGGATGATTATTTCCAATTGATGGGTGAGTTGGGTTATCAACGTTACAATTTAAAGAACTGGTCGTGGAATCAATTCCCATTCCAAACTGGTAATAGTAATAGTATCACATTTGGGGTGACATTGTCACGTCGTTCTACCGACAGTCCTATTTATACTCGTATCGGATCGGAGTTTACTTTGAGTGTTCAGGCTACTCCTCCATTCTCTTTGCTTGATAATAAAGATTATTCAAAAATAGCATACAGAGATCCTGCTAAATATGCATGGAATGAGTTTCACAAATGGAAATTAAAAGTTAGAACATTTACTCCTTTAGCTTCTCCGGTAACAGTTAAGAGAACTCCGGTATTAGCTACACGTGTGGAGTATGGATTCTTGGGTCACTATAATAAAAATAAGCTTACTCCTTTTGAGACATTCGATATGGGGGGTGATGGTATGACTGGTTATTCTTCATCGTTTGCTACAGAAAACGTTGCCCTGAGAGGATATGATAATAACTCTATTGCGCAACAGGCAAGAGCGTACACCAGACTTGGTGTTGAATTAAGATATCCGCTTATTCTAGAACCAAACTCTACTATTTATGCTCTAACGTTTCTTGAGGCAGGTAATGCTTGGTATGATTTGAAGGATTTTAATCCTTTTGACTTAAAGAGATCTGCTGGTGTTGGCGCTCGTATTTTCTTGCCTATGATTGGTTTGATGGGTATTGACTGGGCATACGGATTTGATCCGGTAAGAGGAAGCAGAAGTTATAGTGGCAGTCAATTCCACTTTATTATTGGTCAAGAATTTTAATGATTTAATATTATTTACGGTTTAGTCTCTAAACGAATTGTGATTTAGCAAGTCTCTATTCTGTATAATAACTAAAACAGTATAAAATTATGAAGAGAATATTTTTACTTTCAATACTATTAGTGTCATTATCTGTAACTAGTAGTTATGCACAAAAGTATGCATTGATAGATATGGAGTATATCTTAAGTAAGATTCCTGCTTTTGAAAATGGAAATAAGCAACTAGAGAGTCTATCAAAGCAATGGCAAGACGAGATTGATAAGTCAGCTAAAGAAGTTGAATCTTTGTACAAAAAGTATCAGGCTGATCTTGTATTTCTGGCTGGTGAAGATAAAACTAAACGTGAGAATGAAATAGTGGCCAAAGAAAACGAAATAAATAAACTTCGTGAATCATATTTTGGCACGCAAGGAGAGTTATTTAAAAGAAGAGAGGCTTTTATGAAACCGATACAGGATGAGATATATGAGGCAGTGAAAGAAATAGCAACAACTAATCAATATCAAGTGGTTTTAGATAGAGCTTCGGCTAGTTCAATTATATTCGCTTCACCAAGTATTGACATAAGTGATCAAGTTTTGATGTTGTTAGGATATTAATAACCAAATATATATTACCTTTGTAAACAAATTTAAAAATTAACAAACATTTATCGTTTTAATTATGACCAAAAAATTATTAGTTTTAATGCTTGCAATTGCTCCATTTGTTGCATTTGCTCAAAGCGGAAAGATAGCGTATGTAAATACAAACGAACTTTTTAGCCTAATGCCTGAGATACCGGGGATAGAAGATCAGATTGAGAAAAAGCAACAAGAGATTCGCAAAAGTGGAGAAGCATTAATAGAAGAGTTCCAAAAGAAAAATGAAGAGTTTCAAAAAACATTTGAAACAGCTTCTGAGTCTGCAAAAGCAGATATGCAAAGACAGTTGGAGCAAATCGAAGAAAGATATACTATGTTCCAACAAAATAGCAACAAAGAAATGCAAGAGCTTTCTGAAAAATTGATTGCTCCTGTGCAAGATAAGATTGCTAAAGCTATAAAAGCAGTTGGTGATGAAAAAGGATATGCATATATATTAGATGTTGCTACTCAACAGTCTCCAATTGTATATATTCATGACACTACAGAAGATGCTACTCCATTGGTGAAATCTAAATTAGGCATTCAGTAGTAAGTTGTATTGAAAAGATAAATAGTGCAGTGTCGCACTTATAAATCGAGTAGGGTGTAGTTCCTACTCGATTTTTTTATTTTAAAGTATTGGAGTTTCAACAATATTCTATTAAATGTTGAGTTATATAGAGTAAGTCTCTTTTCATTTTATTGCTCGTGTATAGATTAAACTTTGCATATATTGTAATCATTTTTTTACTCTTTGGTTGTTCTACTAAGAAGAATACCCCGAGCACTCGTGCATACCATGAATTGACTACTCGCTATAATGTTTTTTTTAACGCTCAAAGTGAGTATGATGAGCGTATGAAAATGATGTTTGATGGTTATGTAGATGACTGGCAGACTAACTTGCCTATGTTTCCTAATAGTAAAAACAGAAACGATACAACAGAGAAGAAAATAGGTGGCCCCTTTGATATAGTTGTAGAAAAGACCACCAAGGCTATTCAGGAGCATTCAATCACTTCCAAACCAAAGCGTGATAGAGACAAGATGAATAGTCATAGCTATCGTGAGTGGTTGCGACAAAATGAATTCAATCCATTTATAGATCAAGCTTGGTTGTTGTTGGGCAAAGCACATTTGCAAAATCAAGATTATATAGAGTCTATTTCAGTATTTGCAAATACTATTAGATTGTTTGGATATGATTTAGATGTGGTATCTGAAGCTCAGATCTGGCTGGTAAGAGCTTACACGGAAATAGGCTGGTATTCTGATGCTGAAGTATTAGTGGAGGGTTTGTTGGCAAGAACTGTCCCTGATAATCTTAAAAGTGACTTTGCAAACTTCTACGCCTTCTTGCTGCTGCAACAAAATAAGCAGGAAGAAGCTATTGATTGGCTAAAAGAGGCGGTGGCAAAAGAGAAAAATGGTGTGCAGCGGCGACGTTTATGGTATTTGATTGGGCAACTGTATGCTTCTGCAGACAAGCAACATGAGGCTTATGATGCATTTGATAATGTAAGAGGATTTACAGCTCCTAACGATGTTTCATTGAGTGCACTAGTGGCACAATCTGGTGTAGCATATGGAAATATTAACACTGTGAATGAATTGACTCGTCAAGCAAAGAGGGCTAAAAACGAGCAATATCTTGATCTTATATACGGCGCAATAGGTGATTTTTATCTTTTGCAAAATGATACAGTAAGAGCTGTTGACAATTATATTATTGCTGAGAATAAAAGTATTAGAAACGGAGTTGAAAAGGCATATGTGCAGGAGAGGTTGGGCAATATATTTTTTACACAAAAGAAATATGTTGATGCATCTAGTAGATATGCGGAAGCTTTGTCTAAATTATCTACAAGCCACATTAATTATAAAGAGGTTCGCTTCAGGGCTAATGTGTTAGGGGAGATGGCACCTCTATACAAGAAAATATCCGAGCAAGATAGCTTGTTACGTTTATCCCGATTGCCTTATGAGGAACAGGTTAAGATAATTAGTTCTCACATTATTGAGTTGAAATCTAAGGATAAAATTGTAGCACCCGCTTTAAAAGATGAAACAATTTTTCAAGACTATATCGGCAGCCCTATTGGTACATTTTATTTTTATAATCCACAACAGATTGTTTCAGGAAGAGGGGATTTTAATAAGCAGTGGGGTGATAGAAAATTGCAAGATAACTGGAGGTTGAATAATAGGTTGTCAACAGTTTTAACTGATGAGGTAAATAATGATATGGTTGATTTAGCAGGTACCGAAGTGTTTAACAAAGAAGATATTTATTCAATTGATTATTACTTGCAGCAGCTACCCACAACCGAAGAGGATATTGCAAAATGTAATGAAATAATATCATCAAGCTTAGTGGATATCGGCGATATTGCTAGGACTAAACTTTACGATTATGGTCTAGCTATAGGTAGTTATCAACAGGTTGTTGACAACTATGCAGATACGCCGGATGTTCTTAATGCCTTATATAGATTATGCTTGATTCACAGACAAATAGGCGATGTTGATATGTCTAATACTTATAAACACCAGTTGGTATTAAGTTTCCCCGAAAGTGAGTATGCAGATCTGCTAACTGACCCGGAATATGAGGATGTTATGTCAAATTTCTCAGCAAAAGAAGTACAATTATATCAGAATACTTTTGAAGCCTATCAAAATGGTAATGTGAGTGTTGTAAGGAATAATTATGATAAGTCTTATAGATTGTTTCGCAATGGTAATCTCATTCCTAAGTTTAAATTGCTAAATGCTTTGTCTTATGCTTTTGAGGGAGATTCAGATTCACTTAAAATTGAGCTTTTAGATTTAGTTAGTTTATATCCTAATGGTTTGGAGGCTACATTGTCTAAACACATTATTGAAGGGTTGACTCAGGGGATGTCATTAGTTGATAATGCGTCAATTCTTATGGATATGCAATTTGGTTCTGCAGAGTCTGATGTTAGTATATTGATTAATCAAGACTCGGTGATGTCTAATATTGATAATAGATTACTCCCGCATACTTTTATGATTTTGTTCGATGAGAATACTCAAAAGAGGAGTGACCTTCTTTTTGCAATTTCAAATCACAATTTCTCAACTTATCAGCTGAGAACATTTACTGCCAACATGATAAAGTTTGGCAAAACAAATGCTTTGATGATAAAACCTTTTAATTCTTATTATGAAGCAATGAAATATTCAGATAATGTGAGGTCTGACTCAGTTTTTAGGAATAGTATCTCTGATGCAATTAGGACTTTTATCGTTTCGGAAGATAATTATGGTCTTATTGTTTCTGAAGGATATTTGTCTCAATTAATGGAGATGGATAGTGTGTCGGTTGATATTATTGAGCCTTTATCAAACATAGAAACAGGTAGCGTGGTATTGGAGGTTGATGAACCTGTTGTTGATGAAATTGTTGATGATTATATTGTTCCAAAAGCAATAGCTTCTCGTAAAGAGTCTGTAAGTATTGATCAACAATTGCATGAGTTGGAGCAGCGTCAGGAAAAGGCCCTCAGTCAAATAGAAGATTTTACCTCTGATAAAGAAAAGCAAAGACTTATCAAACAGCGGGAAGATGAAAGAAAGAGATTACTGAAGTTGCGCCAGAAGGAGCTTAAAGAGCGAGAGAAAGCTAGAACGCAAGAATTAAAGCAGAGAGAAAGAGATCGTAATAAAAGAATAAAAGAACAGGAAAAAATTCGCCAGACAAAGCTTAAAGAGAGAGCTAAGCAATTAAGGCAACAAAATAGATAATTTATGAGAAAGATTGTATTTGCTACAAATAACAAGCACAAGCTTGATGAGATAAGAGAAATAACAAAAACACAAATAGAGATTTTAAGTCTTGATGATATAGGATGCCATGATGATATCCCAGAGACAGGTGATACCTTTGAAGATAATGCTCTTCAGAAGGCTATGTATGTAAAGGAGAAATATGGATTTGACTGCTTTGCGGATGATTCGGGCTTGGAAGTAGATGCTTTGGGATTAAAGCCGGGAGTTCATACATCCAGATATGCAGGTGAACATGCGACTTCTGAAGATAATATGGCTAAACTTTTGAGTGAGCTGAATGGGGTGGACAACAGAGCAGCTAGGTTTAGAACAGTGATTGCTTTGATTGAAAATGGTACTCATCATTTCTTTGATGGTGCTATTGAGGGTCATATATCTCTAGAAAAACATGGAAAAGGCGGATTTGGGTATGATCCTGTATTTATTCCTAACGGATATACTGATACTTTTGCCGTTTTGGGGGTTGATGTGAAAAATAAAATAAGTCATAGAGCTATTGCAACTCAAAAGCTTGTTGATTTTATCCTTAAGTAATTTGTTCTTATCTTTGGTTTTTACACTTTTAATTTTATATTATATGTCAAACATTATTCGCACAGGTATTATTGGTTATGGTTTATCGGGAAGAGTATTTCATGCCCCTTTTATTGATATTCTTGATGGATATGAATTGAGCAGTATAAGCACCTCTAGAGAAGAAAATATAAAGCTTGCAAATAAGCGATATCCTTCAGCTGTTATTGTTCCAAATGGGGATGGTATTATTAATAACCCTGAAATTGATTTGGTAATTGTGACCTCTCCAAATACAGATCACTTTAAATGGGCAAAAGATGCTTTGAAATCCGGCAAGCATGTGGTTGTTGAAAAGCCGTTTACTGTTACGGTTGAAGAGGCTGATGAGCTAATAGAGTTGTCAGAGAAGGTAAACAAAGTTCTAACCGTATATCATAACCGTCGTTTTACCAGTGATACGAAAACTGTAAAGAAGCTGCTGGATAGTGGGATGCTTGGTAATGTAACAGCTTATGAGACTCACTTTGACAGATTTCGTCCTGATGCCAGGCCGGGAGGCGCATGGCGCGAAGATCCATTACCAGGTTCAGGTATCTTTTATGATTTAGGTTCACATTTAATAGATCAAGCCCTTTGGTTTTTCGGAATGCCATTGTCTGTTACAGCTGATATAAAAGTGCAGAGAGAATGGGCAAAAGCTGATGACTTTTTTGATGTCAGATTACATTATGCTGATTTTACAGCAACTCTTAAAGCAGGGATGTTGTGCAAAGTTCCCGGACCTACATATATGATTCATGGTATGAATGGTTCATTTGTTAAGTACGGTCTTGATGTGCAAGAATCTATGTTGGATGCAGGATTTGTGCCATATGGAAAAGACTGGGGCAGAGAACCTGAAGATATATGGGGTGATATTGATGTTGACTACAAAGGATTGAAACTAAAAGGCAAGCTTGAGAGTGAGAATGGTGATTATCGTGATTACTTTATTAATCTTCGAGATGCTATAAATGGAGATGCTGAGTTAGCTGTAAAACCTGAAGAGGCTAGAGATGTTATGAGAATAATAGAACTAGCGTTTGAAAGTTGCAAACAGGGTAAAACAATACAATTATAGCGCTTTATTACTTCCTGATTAGAGATGTGCTGCGCGTAGTGATGGATGCATTTTGTTTATCATTTGTTGTTCTATGTAACACAAAATCACTACATTTGCAGTTCTAAAAAAGAAATTGCTTTAAAATATATGATAAAAATTACTTTTCCTGATAATTCAGTTAGAGAATTCGAATCTGGCGTAACAGGTATGCAGATTGCTGAAAGTATCAGCTCAAGATTAGCAAAAGATGTACTTGCGGTTAGTGTTAATGGTGAAACTTGGGATTTGACAAGACCAATAACAGATAACTCTGCAGTTAATTTATTGAAATGGGAAGATGAGGAAGGTAAGCATGCTTACTGGCACTCTTCGGCTCACCTTATGGCAGAAGCCCTACAGGCGCTTTACCCTGGAATTAAATTTGGTATAGGTCCGGCTATTGAAAATGGATTCTATTATGATGTTGATCCCGGTGAAGGTGTTTCAATCAAAGACTCCGATTTTACACGTATCGAAAAGAAGATGATGGAGCTTATTGCTGCCAAAGAGAACATTGTGCGTGAAAGTATTTCTAAGGACAATGCTTTGCAAATGTTTGCTGCTCGTGATGAAAACTATAAAGTAGAGCTTATTAATGAGCTTGAGGATGGAACTATCACTACATACACACAAGGAGACTTTACTGACTTGTGTCGTGGACCTCACTTGCCAAATACATCATATATTAAAGCTGTTAAGATTCTTAGCGTTGCCGGAGCATATTGGAGAGGTGATGAGAATCGCCGTCAGCTAACAAGATTGTATGGTATTACGTTTCCAAAAAAGAAAATGCTTGATGAGTATCTGGTGATGCTTGAAGAAGCTAAGAAACGAGATCATAGGAAAATAGGTCGTGAGTTAGAGCTTTTTGCATTCTCGCAAACAGTTGGCTCAGGTCTTCCGTTGTGGTTGCCCAAAGGTACTCAGCTTCGTTTGAGATTAGAGGAATATCTAAAGAAAATTCAGCAACAATTCGAGTATCAGCAAGTGATGACTCCCCATATTGGTGGAAAACAACTGTACGTGACCTCAGGGCACTATGCAAAATATGGCAAGGATTCATTCCAGCCAATTCATACACCTGAAGAAGGAGAGGAATTCTTGTTGCGTCCGATGAACTGTCCTCACCACTGTGAGGTATATAAAGTTACTCCTAAATCATATAAGGATTTGCCTTTCCGTCTTGCAGAGTTTGGAACTGTTTATCGTTATGAACAAAGCGGCGAATTGCACGGTCTGACTCGTGTTCGTGGATTTACTCAAGACGATGCTCATATCTTCTGTACACCTGAACAAGTAAAAGATGAGTTCCTGAAAGTAATGGATATTATCTTTATCATATTCAAAGCTCTTGACTTCAAGGATTTTGAAGCACAAATATCACTACGCGATCCTGAGAATAAAGAAAAGTATATCGGATCTGATGAAAACTGGGATAAAGCTGAGAATGATATTATTGAGGCATGTAAAGAGAAAGGTCTTAAAGCAACTGTGGAATTGGGAGAAGCTGCCTTTTATGGACCTAAGCTTGACTTTATGGTGAAGGATGCTTTAGGACGTCGTTGGCAGTTAGGTACAATTCAAGTTGACTATAATCTTCCTGAGCGATTCCAATTAGAATATACAGGTGCGGACAATCAAAAGCATCGTCCGGTAATGATTCACCGTGCACCATTTGGCTCTATGGAGCGCTTTGTGGCAGTTTTGATTGAACATACTGCAGGTAAATTTCCACTATGGTTAACACCAACGCAGGCTGTGGTTCTACCGGTAAGTGACAAGTACAACGATTATGCATATGAAGTAGCAAAAACATTAAAGCTACAAGATATTCGTGCTGAAGTAGATGATAGAAACGAGAAAGTAGGTCGTAAAATTCGTGATAATGAATTAAAACGTATTCCATACTTGCTGATCGTTGGAGAGAAAGAGGCTGAGAATGGGGAGGTTTCTGTAAGAAAACAAGGTGGAAATGACCAAGGTACAGAAAAAATATCTATTTTTGCAGATCGTATAAATAAAGAGGTGGAGGAAATGATGTCTCCATCAATAGACATTAATTGATACAATTTTAATAATAATAATAACAACAACAAAGAAAGGATAAATAATATCTGAATGAGGAATAACTTACGAAACACTAAAGACCAGCATAGAATCAATGAGCGCATTCGCGTTCCAGAGGTAAGACTTGTTGGTGATAATGTTGAACAGGGTGTTTACCCTACAAAGGAGGCTTTGCAAATAGCTAACGATCTAGATTTGGATCTTGTTGAAATATCGCCAACTGCAAATCCGCCAGTGTGTAGAATTGTTGACTATCAAAAGTTCTTATACCAGCAAAAAAAGCGACAAAAAGAACAAAGAGCTAAGGCTGTAAAAGTGGTGGTCAAAGAAATTAGATTTGGTCCACAGACCGACGATCACGATTATAACTTTAAGCTAAAACATGCTAAGAGTTTTTTAGAAGAAGGTGCAAAAGTAAAAGCTTTTGTGTTCTTTAGAGGTCGATCTATTCTTTTCAAAGACCAAGGAGAGGTGTTGTTGCTTCGTTTCGCAAATGATCTTGAAGACTATGCGCGAGTAGAGCAACTACCTGTTTTAGAGGGAAGAAGAATGATATTGATGCTTGCGCCTAAAAAAGCTCCTGCAGCCAGTAAATAAAGAAGAATGGTCAGATTAAGGTAATTCTTTGTCGATTATATCGAAAAGAAATATTATCTTTGCAGGCTTTTCGATTATAACTATAGTTGAAAAGCTGTGCAGAGGTCTTTAATCTGCATAATTATTAATAAAAACAATATAAAGGACAGCAAAATGCCAAAAATGAAGACTAATTCCGGTGCTAAAAAAAGGTTTGCCCT